>JAFSAM010000035.1 GCA_017441005.1 Clostridia bacterium
AAAAAATGCTTTCACTTTTGGGTAGCGAAGCTTTCGCACAGCCGTATACCTTCTCCGGTGGGAGAAGGTGTCGAGGCAGTGTACATACTATATCAAATATAATTCTTTGCTGCCGAGACGGATGAGGTCGTTTTCGAGGCAAAACGGTAATATGTATCTCTCATCCCGTCACGGCAAAGCCGTGCCACCCTTCCCTCAGGAAAGGGCTTTGGGTTAGAATTCTTCCGCTTCGCTACCCACCGGAGAAGGTCTACGGCTGTGCGTTATCCCTCTCCGTCGGCTCCGCCGACACCTGTCTCGCCGCCATACATACTACACTATTCCACTTTCTTTGGCGGCGAGACGGAGGGAGAGACTTGCTTTGTGTGCTTACGGAGTGCCTATCTTTGCTCTCTGCAATGATTCGACAACACCGTCGCTGTTTGTTACGTGGAAAACAAGTATCGACTTGTAATATACACCGCCGACAGCCGCAAAAGGCGTTTCGATGTATAAATATCCGCCGTTGATGCTTGCCGAGTTTTCGGTTATGTAAACCCACTGCGAGTTTTCGAGGCGGTATACCTTCAAGGTCGCTTCGATCCTTGTTGTACCGCTTTTTCCGGTGATTGCAGCGTAAGCCGAGCTGTTTGCGCCGCTAAAGTAAAATTCAGACCGCGCGTTTTCTGTATTATCCCACAACGGTTCCGCTGTTGGCGGCAAAGCGGCAAGCGCATTGACCGAAAAAGCAAGAAGCATTACCACGGTAACTATGAGTATTTTCGTTTTTTTCATTTTTTTCACCTCCTTTAAGTGTTTTTAAAAAATGGGCATAGTTATCCATTTTTTTAAATGCCTCTATATATAAAGAGCGAACGAGAAAAACTTTTATCACACTTTTTTTGAAAAAAATTTTATCTTTGGATGATTGCACAAAAAAAGAGGCGGATTTTTGTGTAATCCGCCCCGTGTTTTTTCTGTTATTCCACTGTCCCCGCCAATTCGAGCAAAACTTCTTTTCCGAAGTCGTGAGAAGAAATTTTGTACCTATTTACGTCCTGCCAAAGCACCATACAATAGCCGTGCGCATAGTCGATGACCACCGCCTTTTGTCCGTTTGACAAAACCACCTCTTCAACCGTGTGCTTGGAATTGTCTGCATACAACTCACTGTGTACAGTAGAAATTGAATAGTATATCAGTTTTCCGTCGTCTGTAGTAATTATATATTCAGGAGGAATCGGCATTGTGGTTTTTACCCCTTCAATCTTCCACCCTTCTTTGATTTTTGGTAATTTTGCTTCAACTATATATTTTGGATACTCAATGTCCTCTCCCGCTTCGGTCTCGAGCTTGATCTTCACGCAATTGGCGCTCGGCTGTTCCTTAAATTTCCATAATCGGTTTCTGAGAGGCTCTACCGCCGCAACCACGATACACAAAAGCGCAAGAATTACCGCGACTGCAACGACGATTTTTTTCAAGATCCAAAACGTCCTCGATTCCCTGAAAAACGCCCTGTCAAGCATTTTTGAAAAACGTTTTTCGGTCTCTGCCGATACGGTTATATCTGTTACGTCGACTGCATCAAAGCGAGCCGCCTCCTCCGAGGCTATGTCTCGGCAAGCTTGGCTTATCAGTTTTTCAAGCGAAGCGTTATTCATAGATATACCCCTCCTCGCGCAGAATTATCCTGATTTTTTCCGTTCCCCTTTGAATGATCGTGCCGACGTTCGTCTCGCTTAATCCGGTGATCTCCGCAATCTCTCGGTATTTCATTTCGCCAAAGTATTTCAGCATCAAAACATCTCTTGTCTTATCACTGAAAGAATTGATAATTCCTTTTATTTTTTCGATGATTTCATCGTCCTCGATTTTTTTTAAAAGGGATTGATCGTCAATTTTTTTGGTACCTCCGAACTTTTGTTCGCTTTGGCTGTCAATAAAACTTTTCTCGTATTGACGTTTTCTCAATGCATCCAGGCATTTGTGATTCGTGATAAGAAGCAAGAGATACTTTATCTTGTTATCACTTGCCGACAAAAAATGCTTTCGGTATTTTATTACGTCCACAAACACGAGCTGGACCAAATCGTCTGCCTCGTCGTTTAGCTCCGAGTACTTACTTACGATTATTCCTTTTACATGTTGAGCGTATCTGTCGTATATCGAACGGACATACTTCTTCTCGCTCGGTTTTTCCACTGTTTCCAGCGCCGCAAAAAATAACATCATCTTACCCTCTTGAAAAAGGACTTCGGTTTTTTCGCTGTTCTCTTATTCGATCCTATTTTCTATAATAACATACTTTCCAAAGTTTTTCAACCTTTTTCCGTTTCGTTTCGGCATTCTTTGCCGGTTCTTGCATTTTAAGACCGAGGTCGGAAAAACCGTTTTAACGGGAGGCGCAAGCCCCTCCCCTACCGGTTTGTGCGATATTATAAGGCTGCAAATAAAATGATTATTTGTAGGGATCGCGATGCTTTTCTCTACTCCCCAATACTTTTTTACATACAAAAAAGCGGAAAAAGCTTTTCTTCAAAGCTTTTTCCGCTTTTGGTTACTGTTTGTCTTTACCGAAGATCTTTTTTAAGAAAGATTCTTTTTTTGTGTAATTCGAGTTTCCGCACACTTCGGCAAAATTCTTGAGCGCGCTCTTCTGGTTTGCCGTCAGTCCCTTCGGAACTTCCACGACCACCTTAAAGATCAGATCGCCCTTACTGTTCTTGCTTCGGATATTCTGGATACCCTTTCCGCGGAGCGTAAACCTTGTATCGGTCTGCGTTCCCTCGGGGATCGTATACTTGACCTTGCCGTCAAGGGTCGGGATATCGATCTCCGCGCCCAGCGCCGCCTCGACAAACGTGATCGGCACGTCGCAGTATATATCGTATCCGTCGCGCTCGAATACGGTGTGGGGTCTTACAGACACCGTTACGTACAAATCGCCGTAATCGCCGCCGTTTTTGCCCGCGTTACCCTGCTTCTGAAGCACGATGCGCTGTCCGTCGTCGATGCCTGCGGGAACAGTTACCTCCAAAGTCTTCTTTACCCTTACGTAACCCGTTCCGCGGCAGTTTGTACAAGGATTCTTTATGGTCTTACCCTTTCCGCCGCACGCCTCGCACGTCTTTGAGGTCTGGACCATACCGAAGGGGGTCCTCTGTGTTACTCTTACCTGACCTGTGCCGCCGCACGCCTTACAGGTCTCAGCCGAGGTACCCTTCTTTGCACCGCTTCCGTTACACTCGTCGCAGACCTCGATCCTGTTATACGAGATCTCCTTCTTGCATCCGAACGCCGCTTCTTCAAACGATACGACAACGTGTGCGCGCAGGTCCTCGCCCTGCTGGGGCATATTTCTTCTTGCGGAAGAAGAGTGACCGCCGCCACCGAATATATTTCCGAAAATATCGCCGAAATCAAAGCCGCCGAAGCCGCCGCCGAAATCGAAGCCGCCAAAACCGCCGCCCATATTGGGATCCATTCCCGCGTGGCCGTACTGGTCATAGCGCGCCCTCTTTTCGCTGTCACGCAAAACCTCGTATGCTTCGTTTATCTCTTTAAACTTTTCTTCAGCCTTCGGATCGTCGGGATTGACGTCGGGGTGGTGCTCTTTTACCATCTTGCGGTATGCCTTTTTTATCGTCTGCTCGTCCGCATTTTTATCTATCCCGAGCACCTCATAGTAATCCCGTTTATTGTCCGCCATATACTACCTCTTTTTTATGTAAAAACAACGGTACTGTTGGCAAAGCACAATTACTCTGCCAACAGCCGTTATATTTACCTATCAGTTATTATTTGTCTTGTCCTCGTATTCGCCGTTGTAGAAGTCGCCGTTACCTGCGTTTCCGCCGTCCTGTGCGCCGCCCATATTGGGGTCGCCCTGGGGTGCCTGCTGTGCATAAAGCTTCTCGCTGAGCTTATAGAATGCCTGCTGGAGAGCCTCAGTATCAGCCTTGATCGCCTCTGTGTTATCGGTCTTTACTGTTTCTTTGAGCTTTTCGAGAGCAGCCTTTACGTCTTCCTTATCGGATTCGGGAAGCTTATCGCCGATCTCGCCCAATGTCTTTTCGGACTGGAAGATCATGCTTTCAGCCTGGTTCTTGACCTCGACAGCCTCTTTCTGCTTTCTGTCCTCTTCGGCATACTTTTCTGCATCCTGAACTGCCTTGTCGATATCCTCCTTGCTCATATTGGTGGAAGATGTGATAGTGATGTGCTGTTCCTTGCCGGTACCCTTATCCTGTGCTGTAACATTTACGATACCGTTGGAGTCGATGTCGAATGTTACCTCGATCTGGGGCACACCGCGGGGAGCTGCGGGAATACCGTCGAGCTTGAATCTGCCGAGAGTTGTGTTACCTGCCGCCATATCTCTTTCACCCTGGAGGATATGGATCTCAACGGAGGTCTTGTTATCTGCCGCTGTGGAGTAGATCTGGCTCTTCTTTGTGGGGATAGCGGTATTTCTGTCGATGATTCTGTTGAATACACCGCCCAAAGTCTCGATACCGAGAGAAAGGGGAGTTACGTCTCTGAGAACAACGCCCTTGAGGTTGGAGTCGCCGCCGAGGACACCGCCCTGGATAGCCGCACCGAGAGCTACGCATTCATCGGGGTTGATGCCCTTGAAGGGTTCTTTGCCGATGAAGTTCTTTACTGCATCCTGAACAGCGGGAATTCTTGTAGAACCGCCTACCAAAAGGACCTTATCGATATCGGAAGGAGAAATGCCCTTGTCGGCAAGTACTCTTCTTGTGGGACCCATCGTTGCCTCAACGAGGTCTGCTGTAAGCTCGTTGAACTTTGCTCTCGTCAAGGTTGCATCAAAGTGCTTGGGGCCTGTTGCATCTGCGGTAATAAAGGGCAGATTGATGTTTGTGGAAGCAACACCCGAAAGCTCGATCTTTGCCTTTTCTGCCGCTTCCTTGAGTCTCTGGAGCGCCATCTTATCGTTACGGAGATCGATTCCGTTTTCTGCCTGGAAGGTATCTGCGATCCAGTCGATTATTCTTCTGTCGAAGTCGTCGCCGCCCAGCCTGTTGTTACCTGCCGTAGCCAAAACCTCGAATACGTCGTCGCATATCTCGAGAAGCGAAACGTCAAAAGTACCGCCGCCGAGGTCGAATACGAGGATCTTCTGCTCGTCTTCCTTTTCGAGGCCGTATGCGAGAGCTGCCGCTGTAGGCTCGTTGATGATTCTCTTGACCTCAAGTCCTGCGATCTTGCCTGCATCCTTTGTTGCCTGACGCTGTGCATCGGAGAAGTACGCGGGTACTGTGATTACAGCCTCGGTAACGGGCTGTCCGAGATATGCCTCGGCATCTGCCTTCAATTTCTGAAGGATCATTGCGGATATTTCCTGAGGATTGTAAGACTTGCCGTCTATATTAACCTTATAATCCGTTCCCATCTCACGCTTGATGGACATAATAGTTCTGTCGGGGTTGGTGATGCCCTGTCTCTTTGCTACCTGACCCACCATTCTCTCCCCCGTCTTTGAAAATGCAACTACCGAGGGGGTAGTTCTCGCACCTTCGGGATTGGGTATTACGATAGGCTCGCCGCCTTCATATACTGCTACACAAGAGTTTGTGGTACCCAAGTCAATTCCAATAGTCTTTCCCATAATAATTTTTCCTCCGTTTATATAAGTTATTGTTTTTTTCGTATGTTTAGTTTGCAACCTTTACCATTGCATATCTTATGACCTTGTCGCCCTTTTTATATCCCTTGCTGAAGGTTTCGGCGATCATATTTTCACCGAGGCTGTCGTCCTCGACGTGCATCACCGCATTATGAAGGTTTGGATCGAATGCCACGCCCTCGGTCGCTATCTCCTCGACGCCCATCTTTGCAAAGGTCTCTTTAAACATATTGAGTGTCATATTTACACCCTCTGCAAGATTGCCGCTTTCGGCAAAGCCGACTGCTCTTTCGAGGTTATCGAGTATGGGCAAAAGCTGGGTCACAGCGTCGACGTATGCATCTCCGTATATTCCCTCTTTTTCCTTTGCGGTACGCTTTCTGTAGTTTTCATACTCTGCCGCTATTCGAAGCATCGATTCGTGATCCGCTTCAAGTTTGCCGTTCAGCTCCTCGACCTGCTTTTTAAGCTCCTCGTTTGCCTTTTTCAGCTCCTCAAACTCCTTTGCGGTCTGCTTCTTCTCTTTCTTTTCCGCCTTCTTGCATTTTGTCTCTTTTTCTGCCTCGGCGGTCACTTCTTCGTTATTAACGATTGTTTCTTCAGACATCTTTTCCTCCGTTATCTCCATCGGTCAATGCGTTTGACGTTCCGTCAAAAACGCCCCTTATACTGTCGGTCAAAAGGTCGAGGGTGGTTACTACCTTGGAATAATCCATTCTGCACGGACCTATAACACCGATCGCCCCCACCACTCTGTCGTTTGCCGTTACCGTCTTGAATATGAGCGTCGAGTTGCTCATAATGTCGACCGAGTTTTCTTTGCCGATGAATATATTTATTGTATCCTTTTGGGAATTGCTTATGATGTTCAGTATATCTTCCTTTTGCTCAAGCATACCGATCAGCCCGCGGAGCTTGGACAGGTTAGAATATTCGGGAAATTCAAGCAGTCTGTTTACCTGCTCCACCTTTACGTCGCCCTTGTCCATATCGTGCACCGTATCGTAGATACACTTGATTATCGGGTCTACTATGGATTCATACCCGAAAAGGCTGTTCTTTATCTCAAGCACCGCTGTATACGAAAGCTCGTCGATCTTTCGCCCCGCAATAAATCTGTTCAGAAGCTCTGCCAGTCTTTCGGTAAGCTTTACCGTTATCTCGCCAGAGGTGCGGATAAGCTTGGTGTTTGCAGCCCCCGTATTCGACACCATCACCAATACGAAGCTTCGGCTGTCGATATATACGGTATTGAACTGTGTGATGACTACCGTCAAAGGCCGTGGCTTGACCGTTATCGCCGTATAGTTTGTTATCCTCGAAAACAGTCTGCCCGCCTGCTCGATTATTCTGTCGAGCTCGGCTTCCTTATTTTTCTTCAGATCCTCTATTCTGTCAAGCTCGTCTCTCGTCAGCCTGTATCTCTCCATCAGAGAATCTACGTAAAATCTGTACCCCAATTCCGAGGGGATCCTACCCGCCGAAGTATGCGGCTGCTCGAGATATCCCAATTCCTCAAGCTCTGCCATCTCGTTTCTGACGGTCGCCGACGAATACGCTATATTATTGTTCTGAGTAAGGAACTTTGAGCCGACCGGCTCTCCGCGGTCTATGTGCGCATCGATTATTGCGCGGAGTATCATCTTTTTTCTCTCGCTGAGTCCGCCGTCTTTACCGTACATAGGCCATCCTCCCTCTTGTCTCTATTTTTTAGCACTCAAAAACATCAAGTGCTAAAACCGTATATAAAATTTACCACTATCACTCTCGATTGTCAAGTGCTAAAGCTCATTTTATTGTTAAAAAATTATGAAATCGGGCATATTTGAGAAATAATCTGTCCCTTCGACAAAATTATCCTACTTTTTTTATTAAAACTATTGTGCAAAAATATGCGAAACAGTATAATATTATATGTAAATTTTATTGGAGATACGAGGGATATATGAAAACTCTGTTACGCTATTTAAAGCCGTTTCGAAAACGAATGGGATTCGGCTTTTTGGTGAAGCTGACCGCAACCCTGCTTGAGCTTATGCTTCCCTATATTTTGAGCCATATACTAAAAAACGTGGTTTCGTCGCAAAACGTAAGCAAAATACTGCTCTGGGGCGGACTTATGGTCGTATGCGCCGGATGCGCCTGCTTATTTAACATAATCGCAAACAGAATGGCGGCAAGGGTATCGCGCAATTTTACCGAGCAGATCAGAAAAGATCTTTTCAGGCACACCCTCTCTCTTTCGGAGGCACAAACCGACAAATTCTCCATACCATCACTCGAATCGCGCATCACGACAGATACCTATCACGTGCATAACTTTGTCAGTATGATGCAGCGTATGGGCGTCAGAGCACCCATCCTCCTTATGGGCGGCATTATGATCACCCTTATTATGGACAGCTTTCTCGCCCTCGTTATGATCGCAATTCTTCCCTTTATTTTCGTCACGGTCTATTTTCTGTCTAAAAACGGCAGAGCGTTATATACAAAGGTCCAGCAGTCGGTCGACGGAATGGTACGTGTAGTCAGAGAGGATGCGCAGGGCATCCGCGTTATCAAAGCCCTATCCAAAAACGACTACGAAAACCGCAGATACGATAAAGTCAATAAGCAGCTGTCAAGAGACGAACGCAAAGCGGGCACAATTATGGGCATCATCAATCCCGTGATGACCCTCCTTATGAATTTCGGCATTACCGCCGTTGTCGCAATGAGTGCATCAAGGGTATCAAACGGGACGTCAGATCCCGAAACGGTCATTGCATTTATGCAGTATTTTACCCTTATTTCAATGGCTATGATGTCGGTATCGCGTATTTTCGTTATGTATACAAAGTGCGCCGCCTCCGCAAACAGGATCGCAGAGGTGCTGAACACCCCTTCCGAGATCGAGGTCACCGAGGGAGAGACTATTCCTACCGACAAGCATATCGAGTTCAAAAACGTAAGATTTTCGTACCTCGGCAAAAAGAATCAGCTGAACGACCTCTCGTTTGCTCTGAATAAGGGAGACTCTTTGGGCATCATCGGTGCGACGGGAAGCGGAAAAACGACCGTCATCAAGCTGCTTCTCAGATTTTACGATATAAAGCAGGGCGAAATACTCATAAACGGCAGAAACATCAAGACTATCCCCAAAAAAGAATTGACCGATATGTTCGGCATCGTTCTTCAAAACGATTTTCTGTATGCCGACACAATCGAAGAAAACATCGACTTCGGCAGAGGTCTTTCGATCGAACAGATCACCGAGGCAGCAAAAATCGCTCAGGCAAACGATTTTATCGTTTCCTTCCCCGACGGCTACGGTCACCGGCTTTCTTCAAAGGCGACCAACGTCTCGGGTGGGCAAAAGCAGAGGATACTGCTTTCAAGGGCGGTCGCTACCCGTCCCGAGATACTCATTCTTGACGACAGCTCGTCAGCCCTCGACTACAAGACAGATGCCAATTTGAGACAGGCACTCAAAGATAATCTGACCGATTCGACGGTCATTACGATAGCACAGCGAGTAAGCTCCATTAAGCACTGCGACCTCATAATCGTGCTCGATCACGGAAACGTGATCGGTATGGGTACGCACGACGAGCTGTTGGACTCCTGTGCCGAATACAAGGAAATAAGCGATTCCCAGATGGGAGGTGATTTCGTTGACTGACAAGAAGCCCTCTCAAAAAAACAACAAAGACAAAAAGTCCCAGACATCCATTCTTCTTAGGCTGGGCAAGTACGTTTTCAAATACTGGCCCCTCTTTTTGGCGGCGATCATATTTACCCTCGTCTCCAATCACCTGGCGCTCCTCGGCCCGTCATACTCGGGCGATGCCATCGATGCTGTCGCTCATCCCGACGGTGTACAGTTCGATGCCGTATGGTCGAACGTATGCAAGATGCTTGCATGCTACGTCATCTCCGCCATACTCTCTTACGGACTTGCTGTCATAATGATCCATTTAAGCCAGAAGATAGTCTATACGATGCGCAAACAGCTTTTTGAAAAGCTGAATACTCTGCCCGTCACATATTTTGACACAAATGCCGCGGGCGACATCGTCAGCCGCATATCATACGACATCGACACCATAAACAGCACCCTGTCGCACGATATGGTGCAGGTCATGGCAAGCATATACACCGTCGTCGGCTCGCTTATATTTATGTGGAACATATCAAAACCGATGATCCTCGTATTTGTGATCACCGTTCCCGCATCGATATTATTCACCCGATACAGGTCAAAAAAGGTGCGCCCCCTCTTTCAGGCAAGATCACGAAAGCTTGGTGAACTGAACGGCTATGCCGAGGAAATGCTTTCGGGCACACGCACCATCCGTGCCTACGGCAAAGAGGAAGTCATCTGCGAAAGATTCAACAAAAAGAACACCGATACGATGGATGCATACTATGAAGCCGACTACCACGGTGCCGCACTCGGCCCTGCGGTCAACTTTATAAACAACCTGTCGATCTCTCTTGTCACCATCCTCGGCGGTATACTCTATATGTACTCGCAAAGCGGGGCTGTTGCCGCAACAAGTATGTTTTTCATAACCCTCGGCAGTGTCGCAAAATTCGTTCAGTACTCCAGAAAGTTTGCAGGCCCGATCAACGAGTTTGCAAACATCCTCCACGAGTTCCAGTCGGCATTTTCGGCGGCTGAGCGTGTATTCAAGGTGCTTGACGAGCCGTCGGAGCCGTCCGACAGCGAAGACGCGATCGAATTAAAAAACGTCAAGGGCAGAGTCGATTTTGAAAAGGTATGCTTCGGCTACACCGAAAACAAGCAGATACTCCATAATGTGTCCGTAAAAGCCGAGGAAGGTAAGACCATCGCCATCGTCGGTCCGACGGGAGCGGGAAAAACCACCATAATCAATCTGCTTATGCGTTTCTACGACATAAATTCGGGATCTATCAAGCTTGACGGCGTGGACATAACCGGTATTAAGCGATACGATCTCCGAAAAGCCTATACGATGGTACTGCAGGACACGTGGCTGTTCAACGGCACCATCTTCGACAACATCGTCTACGGCAAGGAAAATGCCACTCAGGATGAGGTCGAAGCGGCGGCAAAGGCGGCAAGGATCGACAAGTATATCGAAAGTCTGCCCGACGGATATATGACCCGTCTCTCCGACGACGGCGTGAATATATCAAAGGGGCAGAAGCAGCTCATCACCATTGCAAGAGCCATACTTTCGGATGCACCCATGCTGATACTTGACGAGGCGACGTCGAACGTCGACTCGCGCACCGAGATCAAGATCCAGGAGGCTCTGTCCGAGCTTATGAAGGGAAGGACCTGCTTTATCATAGCACACAGACTTTCGACCATTCAAAATGCGGACACCATACTCGTTCTGCAAAACGGACGTGTGACCGAGCAGGGCACTCACGATGAATTGATCGAACAGCGCGGCTTCTACAGCACACTCTACAATTCACAGTTCAGTTGACCAAAATAACAAAAACTCAGTGACGATGACCTGAAATTGATCGTAAATCACATGCGCAGGCTGACAAAAGAACAGCAATAATAAAAGTAGTGTAAGAACCTATGATCTTACACTACTTCTTTTTTATTCAAAATTGTATTCTTCAAATTTGTAGCCGTGCACGTCTGCATATATTTCTGCCGCCGAATCCCTGATGCCGCAGATAATAAATCCCTTGCAATCAACAAATATATTGAGGTCCATAGTTTCTACCGAGTCGGGAATGTATATTTTTTTGAGTGTTTTACAACCTGCAAAAACGTTTGTGCGTATCGTCTTGACCGACGAAGAAACGGTATATTCTTCAAAAGGTATGCCCGCGAAGACACCCGCCTCGAGCGTTTCTACACTGCTCGGAAAATGTATATCCGTCATAGATCTGCATGAAGAAAACGCAAACTCGCCGACACTCCGAAGGCCCTCCTCTAATAAAAGCTCTTTCAGGTGTACGCACCCCGCAAAAGCATTGTTTCCGATGACCTCAAGCGATTTACCTCCCTTAAACGAGGTAAGTGCCTCACAGTTATAAAAGGCATAATCGTCGACAGTCTTTACCGAATCGGGCAACACTATTTCCTTCACCGCCGCCAGTCCAAAGGCATTTTCGCCTATTCTTTCAACAGTGTCGGGGATCTCGATGCTTTCAAGCGACACACAGTAGTTGAATGCTCCGTCGGCAATCTCGGTTATTTTTCCCTTAATAACTATTTTATTTAAATTTCCGCATCGGCGAAAAGCGTATTTGCCGATCTGCGTGATCCCCTCGTGTAGCTCAATGCTTTCTATAAGTGATGCATCGAACGCCGCCTCTCCAATGGCAACGACCGTCTTTCCGTCGATCTTTTCGGGTACAACGAGAGCGGTATCCTTGCCGGTATACCCGGTTATCGCTATTCCCCCGTCGACCTTCTCGTATTTGTAATCGCTCTTTTCTCCTCCGCAGGCGGTAAACAGGCAAAGCAACGCCAGTACCGTCAGGGCAAATACAACCGTTCTTTTTGTATTTTTTATCATATTTATCATAATGCTCCCTCGCAGTTTCATTTTAAGCTACCCTATTATACTATCTATCATACTCTTTTTTCAATAAAAGTACAATAAAATTTACAATTTCGTGGACAAATGAAAAAATACGTGATATAATTGCTTGTAGTAACAAATTCATACTAAAGAGGTAAAACGACTATGGTATATTTACAGAACGAAGAATTAAAGGTTCAGATCAAGGAGCTTGGTGCCGAGGTACAGTCGGTCATCACAAAGGAAGGCAGAGAATGCACCTGGCAGGGCGACCCCACCTTCTGGAAAGGCAGAGGTCCTCACCTTTTCCCCATCTGCGGCAGACTCCGCGACAATAAATATCTTTACAACGGCAAAGAATACTCTCTCGGAAGCCACGGCTTTGCAAAGCTGATGGAATACAAGGCTGAAAAGATCAGCGAGACTAAGGCTGTGTTCACCCTTACCGAGACCGAAGAAACATTGAAAAACTATCCCTTCGCATTTGAATTTAAGGTGATCTATACACTTGACGGCAGAACCATCAACGTTGAATACGAGGTTACAAACAAGAACGACTACGATATGTATTTCTCGGTCGGCGGCCACGAAAGCTACGTTTGCGAAAACGGAATCGAAAACTTCTACATCGAATTCGACAAGAAGGTCACCCTCGACTCCTACACTGTTGTCGGTCCCATCATCAACCACGAAACAACAAGAATTCTTGAAAACAGCAACATCCTCCCCCTCAAGAACGAATACTTCAAGGTGGATGCACTTGTATTCAAGGACATCGACTTCGACGGTCTTACCATCAAGAAGAACGACGGCACTCTCAACGTTAAGATCGATTTCAAGGGATTCGAAAACCTCCTTCTCTGGATGGTTCCCGGTGCTCCCTACATCTGTGTCGAGCCCTGGTTCGGCTTCCCCGACTTCGACGATACAGACTACGTTTTCGAGACGAAGGTAGGTATCCAGAAGCTTGCTCCCGGAAAGACCTTCAACGCAGTTCACTCAATGACATACTGATAAAACAATATTGCCGCAATCACAATTGCGGCAATATTTGATATTTTTTGTTTAGGAGAAATGATATGAATAAAAAGATTCTGATCGTTTCACACAGCGGTCTGTTTTGCGGTGCGTTTGTAAGAAATACCATTGCCTCCTTCGAGGCAGCACTCAACAACGGCGCAGATATGATCGAGACCGACGTTGCCCTCACCTCCGACGGCAAGCTCGTGCTTTTCCACGAGGGCTTTGAAAAGCAGCTTCTCCGCACCGATAAAAAAATCAAGGAAATGACCTACGGTGAGCTGAAAACACTTCCCCTTTGGCACTCACACGGACATGAAACTCCCTACTGTGTCGAGACTCTTGACGATCTTCTCGAGCATTTCAAAAACCGTTGTATCATCAACCTCGACAAGACCTGGTCAAAGATACCGCAGGTCGCCGAGGCTGTCAGAAGACACGGCATGACCGAGCAGGTCATTATGAAATCCAATATCAAGCCCGAGTTTCTTTCGCAGATGCAGGAATATGCTCCCGACATTCCGTATATGGCACTCCTCAAGGACTTTAGCCAAATGGAAATACTCGACCAATACCGACTCAACCTTCAGGCGCTTGAGGTAATCTTCCCCACACTCGAAGAAAAGAGCGTTTCTCCCGAGGCTATCAAATATTTCCACGACAGAGGACTGCTCCTCTGGGCAAACGCGATCGTTTACAACTACAAGATCGAGCTTTCGGGCGGTCTTACCGACGACGTATCGTTGCTTAAGGGCGGCGAATACGGCTGGGGCAAGCTTGTCGATATGGGATTTGATATTATTCAGACAGACTTTACCGCAGAACTTGCAGCCTTCTTAAAAAACAGATAAAAATAAAAATCCACCCGCATAGCGGGTGGTTTTTCATTTTCGGGCATAGCCCTAATCGATACTGGCAGCGCACAAGTGCGCTTTTTATTGGCCTGCCAGCCATGCAATTGTTACTTACTACCCATAAATGGGTCCCGTGGG
>JAFSAM010000036.1 GCA_017441005.1 Clostridia bacterium
CACAGCAATAAGTTCGATATTATCATCGAGTACTTTATCAGCAAGGGCAACTACAATATTTTCGAAATCAACGAAGCTCTGTTTGCTTTCGATCAGAGCTTATTAGGAGCGTAATCGTTTGTCGCTTGCCATGCGACCTAACCTCTCTTTCTTTGGTGTACAATGATGACATCAAATGAAAGAGAGGTTTTCTATTATGAAAAACAACATTACTGAACTTGTATTTATTTTGGACAGAAGCGGATCTATGGCAGGTCTGGAGAGCGATACCATCGGCGGCTTCAACTCGATGATCGAAAAGCAGAAGAAGCAGGATGGCGGCTGCTATGTTTCGACAGTACTTTTTGACAACGAGAGTGAAGTCCTTCATGACCGCGTGAAGCTTCACGACATCCCGCTGATGACCGACAGGGACTATACCGTACGCGGTTGTACTGCTCTAATCGATGCTATTGGCGGTGCCATTCATCACATCGGAAATATTCACAAATACGCCCGTCCCGAGGACGTACCGGAGCATACGATGTTCGTCATCACAACCGATGGACAGGAAAACGCCAGTCACCGTTACACAAGCGAGCAGGTTAAGAAAATGATCGAGCGGCAGAAAGAAAAATACGGTTGGGAGTTCTTATTCATCGGAGCAAACATTGACGCTGTTGAAACTGCAGCTCGCTACGGTATTAGTAAAGATAGAGCAGTCAACTACAATGCGGATGAGAAAGGCACGCACATTCTGTACGAATCGGTTGCAAAAGCCGTTTGCAATGTAAGAGCGAGCGCACCACTCAGTGCTGATTGGAGCGAAGATATCAATGCAGACTATCTAAAGCGCGGCAAAAAGAGGAAATAAGTAAACGCCCCCTGCTTTGCGATTAGCAATGCAGGGGGCGTTATATGTAGTGTAAATTATTTTGTAGTAGTATGCCCTTGTGTCGTTTTTGATAGATTTTCTTCTACGCCATTTTTACGCCATTTTCGTATGGAGTTGCGTAGTGATATATGAAATTATAAAATCTTCGGCTTTCCTAAAAACCGCTTACTATCAAGCTATATGGGCAATTATCGGATTTTTATGGAGATATGAAAACAGGTCAAGTTCCCTCAATTCCGAGTTTCATTCTTTTTCTCCGTATTCTTCTAAATTATACTACATCATTATATATCCTTTTCGATTTTATATCAAGTCTTTTTTTAGAAAATTTATCAGATAATATACATAATCTGTCATAATGATCAAAAAACAACCGTTTGCATAAAAGAAGTACAGAGCTTTTTGAGCTCTGTACCAAAATCATTATAAAACGACTTTAAAACCGATATGTGTACCGTCTTTTTTATATGCGGTGATCTCCCCCTTATGCATCTGCGCAATAGCTCTTGCCATTGAAAGCCCAATACCGAAGCCGCCATTAAAGCTCCTTGATTTGTCCGCCCTGTAAAAACGGTCAAAAAGACGGTTCAATTCAAGCTCACCTACAGCCGAATAAGTGTTTTCCACCGTCAAAACAACGTGCCTGTGTTTTTTTAGAGATACTGTTATTTCACCGCCACGATCACAATATTTGATCGCATTATCGAGCAAAATTCCCACAAGCCTCCTCAAAAGAAACTCATCTCCGAAACAGGTAATATTATCATCGACAATTGATTCGAGCTTTTTTTCCCTGCTTAAGGCAAGACTCTCAAACTCGGAAACCGTCTCGGAAACCATCAATCCCAGCTTCACCTCGGTCTCATTCAAGGTAATATTATCCTCGTCCATACGCGAAAGTGCAACCATTTGATTTACAAGCTCTGTCATACGGTGACCCTCTGATCTTATATCGTCAAGCCATTCGCTTTTTCCAAGCTCTTCTTCGGCAATATCAAGATTAGCCAATATCAGTGTAAGCGGGGTTTTCAGCTCGTGGTTCGCATCTGTGATAAACTGCTTCTGCTTTTCATAGCTTTCCGCAATCGGCTTCACCGCTTTCTTTGAAAGCAAAACGATCAGTAAAAGCACCAGCGCGGCACAGGCAAACAATACGACACCGGCAGTTGCTGTCGACTGCATCATTGCAGAGCGGTTCATTGTACCGTCGACAAATACGACTCCCGGTCCGTATTCTGAATAATACACCCTAAAGCGGTAGTTTGATATCCACCCGCGCTTGTCATCCGATTTCAATACCTTCTCCGCATATTCGACAGCCTGCTCCGACGAGATAGCATAGATCGATTCGGTAAACGTACGGACAACGTTTCCCTCATTGTCGAACAACACAGTAAAATGACGTGTGGAAAAAGGCGTTTCGGGAGTTATAAAATCATGATCGTCTCGCGGCGGCATCATATTCGGCTTGTGTCCGTCATCAAAATCAGACGGAAACCTGCCTCCTCCTTCGGTTACCCTGTCAGCAAGAACGTCCATATTTTTATTTAACGAGGATATATTCAACACAAGGATAAAACAAAAGACCAATGTCACGACCGACAGAACGGAAACTGTACATATCAATATAAATCTGCGTTGAAGCTTATATATCATTTTGTCTCCTCCAAGAGATATCCTGCATTTCTTACAAAGCGAATAGATATCGGAGCGGAAAGCAAATCAAGCTTTTTGCGTATGTTTGATATGTGGACCCATACCACACTTGTATCGACGTCGGTATTCCATCCCCAAATGTGTGTGATCAACTGCTCCGGGGTGACGATCATTCCCTTTTTTTGCATCAGCATTTCCATTACCTGATATTCCTTGCCGCTGAGAGCCTGGTTTTTCCCGCAGTACGTTATTTCATAGGTAGACCTGTTCAGTGACAGACTGCCAAAGCTCAAAATATCGGGAAGAAAAGTGTCTTTTCTTCTGAGCATTGCACGTACACGGGCAAGAAGCTCCAATGTCGAAAACGGCTTCGGAAGATAGTCGTCCGCTCCCGCATCAAGTCCTTCGATTTTTTGATAAGTTTCGGTTTTTGCGGTCAAAAACAGCGCCGGTGTATTAATACCGTTCTGTCTGAGTTTTTTCAAAAGGCTTACGCCGTCTATCCCCGGCATCATAATGTCAAGCACAAGTCCGTCATACTCGTCAGAAGATGCGTAATCATAAGCCTCGTTTCCGTCGCTTACACCGTCCGCAACGTAATTGTTTGTCTCAAAAATATGAATCAGAGTTTTGAGGAGCTTCGGATCATCCTCTGCAATCAATATACGCAATATTGCTCCCCCTTTCAATTGACTTTAATCATATTATACGTCTTTTTGTATATTTTTTCAAGAAAATATTATGAACGATCCCAACAAACACCGTTCTCATCAAGCGAATGATCTACCGTATTTTCTGTATTTATAATGGGTGAATTATCTCCGAGCACGATCACGTTTGCATTTATTGATGCAGGCATTTTCACAACCGCCGTACTGTCTCCGATTTCGATAACAAGATATTCACCGCTTGTCAGAGAAAGCTGAGATGCCTTACCAATACTTGTAAAGCTATCACAGTTTGTAGATTCATTCATCATACCTCCGCGTGGCATAATTGCTACAACAGCACCTGATCTGTAGGTATAGCCGTTTTCCGTATCAATCGCTGAATTCATACCCGAATTTGAGATTACAACGGTATTTCCTCCGTCAAACACGATTCCAACGTCGGACGATCTGCTGTTTGAATCAATACCGTCGCCCGTGCAGTAAATATACACTGTACCGCCGTTGATCGAAACAGCCGTTCCGGTCGTTGTTGTGGCATTAATTCCATCATCTTTGGAGTATACCGAAACGTGTCCTCCCGAAATATATACAGCATTTCCCTCAATTCCCTCGTATGAGTTTGTAACACTGACAGTACCCGCATTTACAGACAGTGTACCGTCGGCATGAAGTCCGTCATCGTTTGAATAGACCGTAACTGTTCCTCCGTTTACAGTCACGTTTCCGAGAGGTGCTTGCCCGTTTTCAAGAGTGGTATCGCTGTTTGCGTGAATACCGTCGTCGTAGGATTTGATATTGATCCTTCCATCGTTTATGATTATTTTATTTCCCGCCTTGATTCCCTTTGTTGAATATTCGCCCTTATCCGTGTTTCCGTCACCAAATCCATCCCGGCCGCCCCCCGGACCGCCGCCAAAGCCGCCCCTTCCGCCGAAGCCGCCTTCCTGTATTTGTGTAGTGTAGTTTGTCCACGAATATGATATTCCGTCCCCTCTGGCTGTTAAAGCAAATGTATCCGAGCCACTGTTTGGCGTAAGATAGTCCGACATAATAAGATACTCCTGATCCTGCCCACGCTGCGTTTCATTATCATAAATGAAAAACTGTTGCTTTGCATAATCTGCCAATTTCGGATATGAGTAGTAGTAATAGCTTGTTCTTCCGCCCGACACCTTTGAGTGATATTCTGCATTTACCCAAACATAGTCTGTGTCGGAATTATAATACTTCACCGAATAATAATACTGATCGCTTGAAAAACGTATATAACACTCGTCAGACGAGCTTACGGAAACTTCACTCGAATAATTTGAATATTTATCGGTATATATATTCAACACGGTAGTGTCTCCGTCGATCTCTGCATTGTATGCGGCATCAATTCCGTCGCAGGCAGCATAAAGCGTATGCGTACCGCCGTTAACCGTAACACTTCCACGCTGATTACCCTTGTCGGAAATATCGCTGTTCGAGGTTTTGATGCAATCACCGCCCGAGGCGATCAGAGTGGTAGTACAAGCATCAATTTCAACGCTGTCATTCCCCTTCAAGGAATTATCGATACAAGCAACAAGAAGCGTCAGATTCTTGACCTGCAGGTCATCCTTCGAGTGGATTCCGTTGTTGTTTTCGGAAATCACCATAAGCTCGCCTTTTCCGCCGATCTCAAGGTCCACCTCTGAATGTACAGCTCCCGAATAAATTGATTCATCCTCGGGATCGATAGCTTCTCTCGTATCGTAAATATAGTTTTTGGTATCTTTTTTAGCCTGGATAGCAACCTCGTCGCCGCTTTTTACCGTAATCGGATTGACGGAGTCGGAAACAATGGAAAAGCAGCAAAGCTCAAGGTCAAATTTAAAGCTGTCACCGACGTCAATAATAATATTCCCCTTGAAGGTGCCCGATACAGAATAAACCGACGCCTCTCCGACAGACGTAAAAGTCAGAGTTGTCCCTTCAAGCTTATATGCATTTTCGGTACCGGAAATGCACTCGATCCTGATATCGGTCGATTCTCCTTCAAACATTCCTTCGTATGCACCAAGCTTTTCAAGCTCCTCGCCAAACGAAGCTTCATCATCGCCAAGATCCGCAATCTCCCCCTGTGTCTCGGGTTTCCACCTGTCTGTAGTATTATTTGGTTCAATAATATTACCTGCAGTTTTTTTGCTGCATCCCGAAAACATAAATACCAAGCACAGTAAAAAAATTTTTGATCTTTTTAGCATATTATTCCCTCTTTCTATCAAAGCTCAACCAATCTGTTTTCCTTTTTTGATACAATGATCTCAAGATTTCCGTTTCTCTCGCGTATCCTGTCGATCATCGTTTTCTCTGACGAAGCATTTTTCAGAGTCACGTTGTATGTAAGACAAAACATACTTCCCATATTGGTGCTTTTGACCTTTATCAGCTCGTTTTTTCTTGTATATTCATTAAATATATCGTCAAAAACACCCGTGTAATCGAGATCCTCGGGAATTGTTATCTTTACAGTTTTGTTTAATGACTCGGTCCTTTCAAAAACACCGGCTAAAAGCGAATAGAGCAAGAAAACAGTGCACATTATCACAGTGAACAAAACGGCAAAGCCAAGGTACCCCATACCGGCAATAAGCCCTGCCCCCATAGCCAGGAATATTGTTACGATCTCCTTTGCCGAGCCGGGAGCGGAACGGAAACGCACAAGACTGAATGCCCCGGCCACAGCGACACCTGCCCCGATATTGCCGTTAACCATCATTATAACGACACATACCACCGAGGGCAACAGTGCTAATGTTATGACAAAGCTTTTCGTATGCTCATTTTTCCAAGTATATGCCGCCGCCATAATCAGCCCCAGCAAAAGAGAAACTCCAAGGCAAAGCAAAAAATCGCCTACACTTATAGTTTGCACTAATTCATTATCAAAGATTCCTTTAAATATTGCATTCATTTGCTATTAACTCCTTTTGATTATTGATTTTCGGTTTATTTATATTCGGAAATATCAACGTATTATATGCCGTTCCGTATTTTGAAAACGAGGTTTTATAAATACGCTCCCTCGACAGCACGTCGGTCATCCAAAGCGGCAATGCCCCGTTACACTTCAGCTCCATAAGCACTGCATCATCACCAAGAAGGGACGAGCCGTACACGGGTGAGCAAAGACAAATATCGGTCTGTCTTGCCAATATGTTGCTGTCAAATGTCACGCGAAAAAAGCCTTCGTTTTTATCAAAATATGCTTCCCTATCGTACGACAGAAAGACTGACGGCATCAAACCACCGTAAAATTTAATGAAATACTCGATCTCACGGGTGATCTGTGTATCTGAAGGACAGGGAGCATCACCGGAGACCCACGCCATAGCACCGTCGAGACACATAGATAATCTTCGCTTGTACACAACTTTTTTATATTTCTTTTTCAGCTCAACAAACACGGTGCTGTCATTCTTCGCCTGAGCATAGCTTCGGATACGCAGCTTTTCTTTATATACAGGCTTCTCATTAGAACGTCTGATAAGCCTATAATTATCTGTATCAAAATAGATATTCCTGATTGTAGTCTGACCGTATTTGTCGGGCTCCATATAAGGAGCCATAGCTTCAAGTATCTTCTCTTTTTGATCAGCTGTCAGTAAATATTTCAGCTCATAGCGCTTAAATACCGTTTGAAATGCCATCATAACCCCTCTTTTGATTGTTTTGCATAATAAGTTTAATGTTTTCCGCTAAAGATAGGCTTAAGATTTTACCTCAAAACTAAAAATTCGCTACTCCAAAATAACGCATTGGCTCCCACAATTCTCCATCACAACCGCATTTTTTAGCATTTTGTACATATTATTTCAAAATTACGGTCAATTCTATTGACAATTTATTAAAAACGTGTTATTATGAATTATGTTATTTTTTTGTCAATCTTAATATTCAGTATAAAGGAGTAATAAAATGAGCACTACGATTCTTGTTATTGACGACGATCTTAATATTTGCGAGATGCTTCGCATTTATCTTGAAAATGAGGGATATGAGGTAAAGACGGCAAATGACGGTGCTGAGGGTATCAGCTCCTTCAAGATCTATGAGCCCGACCTTGTTCTGCTCGACATTATGCTTCCCAAAAAAGACGGCTGGCAGGTCTGCCGCGAGATTCGCGAAATGTCCTCAAAGCCCGTTATTATGATCACAGCAAAGGGCGACGTATTCGACAAGGTGCTTGGTCTTGAGCTTGGTGCTGACGACTTCGTTGTAAAGCCTTTCGATATGAAAGAGCTTTCCGCGCGTGTTAAAGCTGTTCTCAGAAGATACTCCGCAAAAGACAACAAGGATGAGGACGAGGTTATAAAATTCGATAATATAGAAGTCAGCTTGCAGAAATATGAGCTTAAGATCAAAGGCAAATCAGTCGACATTCCCCCTAAGGAGCTCGAACTCTTCTATTTCCTCGCTCAGAACTATAACAGAGTATTTACCCGCGATCAGCTTCTCGATAAGGTTTGGGGCTTTGATTACCTCGGGGACTCCAGAACGGTCGATGTACACGTAAAACGTCTCCGCGAAAAGTTGGAGGGAGTTTCTGACAAGTGGATCCTTAAAACTGTTTGGGGAGTAGGTTATAAATTCGAGATCCTCCAATAATCCATTCCGATACTGCAAATAGTCATATCCGCCCCTACACATCATGCGGGCGGATATTTTTACGAGAGGTATACAAATGTTAAAAAGCATTTTTACAAGGTACATAGCGGCATTTATGACTATTATAGTGGTCAGCTTTGCCGTACTTGCAATTCTGGTCGGGACAATGATCTCCTCTCACTCGATAGATGAGAAAAGAACTGTCACCACCGAATCTTCTATTACTGTTAAAACCTTTTTTGAAAACGAGCTTTCTCAATCGGAAACAAACGATATTCAGCACTTTATATATTACAACTACGCAAACCTGCGAAGGACCCTTACCCTTTTCACCTCGTATGAGCAAGGTCTTGTTTTGATACTTACAGATATCAACGGCAAAGTGCTTATAACCGACCGTCTTGCCGATTCCGAATACGTCGATGCACACATTCCTCAAGAGATAGTCGATGAAGTCTTAAAAAAGGGCAAGCTTAACGCTACTTCAAATATGGGTGGTCTATTCTCCCAAAAACAGATATTTAATGCTATTACTGTGTCCAATAAAATCGGATCCGACTGTGCGATCATTTTCGCTATATCCACAGAGGCTTCTTTAACGCACTTATCAGAGAACTTGATCAAAGCGGTAATCACGTCAATGCTTTGGGTAATGCTTGCCGCACTGATCGTCGTATATATTTTAAGTGAAAGAATAACTGCTCCTTTAAAAAGAATAAGCAAAGCGGCAAAAGAATTTGCTAAGGGCAACTTCAAGGTGCGAGTTCCTGTTAAGGGAAATGATGAGATCTCACAGCTTTCGGAATCGTTCAACAACATGGCGTGCGATCTTGAAAACCACGAAAAGACAAGAAGTGCGTTTATAGCCAACATCTCTCACGACCTCAGAACTCCCATGACCTCGATATCAGGCTTCATAGACGGAATGCTCGACGGAGCCATCCCCCCTGAAAAGCACGAGCATTATCTTAAGATCGTAGCATCTGAGGTAAAAAGGCTTTCGCGCCTCGTCTCTTCCCTGCTTGAAATATCAAAATTTGAAGCTGGCGAAAAAAAGCTTGTCTACAGCGAATTTGATATTTGCGAAATGGCAAGACAGATCGTACTCTCTTTTGAAAAAAAGATAGACGAAAAACGATTGATCGTTGACTTTGACTGCGACGATTTTAATTTAAATGTAAACGCAGATAAAGACTCCATACATCAAATACTTTATAATCTCTGCGATAATGCCGTAAAATTCTCAAAAGAAGGCGGAAAATACATAATTTCCATTAAACAAAAGGGAAAACGCGTTTTTGTTTCGGTCTACAATGAGGGACAGGGTATTTCTCCCGACGACCTCCCGTTCATTTTCGACAGATTCTACAAAAGCGACAAGAGCCGCGGACTCGACAAAACGGGTGTAGGTCTTGGATTGTTCATCTCAAAAACCATAATCGAAGCACATAATCAGGAAATATGGGCAAAGAGCGCATACGGCGAGTATTGCGAATTTGTGTTCACACTTGAAAAGGCATAAGCACAATACTTTACAAAGATATAACGGTATTTCCACAAAACAGTCATTTTTTATTAAAACTTTACTGTTATCATCAAGATGTAGATTGATTGCTATTAACCGGAAAGGAGGAATAAGTTTTGGACAAAAACAACAATACGTTTTCAACGCAGAATACAACAGAAAACGTAAACGGTATCAAGACGGTAGACGGATTCAATACCTATCAAAGTATAAAAAACCAAAAATTTTCCTTTGACAAGAATCTTTTGATCGTTTATCTTGTTATTTTAGTTCTTCTTATAACCTCCGTATTTGTGTTTGCTTCGTCGATCTACACGGTGTATTCCAATGATGATTCGACTACATCAAGCGACGGAGATTCGAGTTTCACAAAAGTCAAGGCTGTGTATCAAACAAACGGTTCTTTGAAAATACAACAGATCGACAGTACGATTGCAGAAATTTATGAGATTCCGGTCGGCGTGAAGATAATCGAAATAGATCATACAAATCCGCTTTTTAATGGGCTTAAGGTAGGCGACATCATTGTATCGTGCGCCGGGAAAGACGTACTCTCAATAAATGATCTCAACTTCAATACGCCGTATGCACCGTTAGAGGAGCATTTTATAAGCTATAAAATTTTCAGAAACGGTATTTACAGAACAATAATCCCTTTTGAAGAATAAACACCAATAAAACAGTTCCGAGTACTTTGTAAATTCGGAGCTGTTTTTTAGTTGCTGATCACAATCGACTATTGACATATTAAAAACACAATGTTAGAATACTTATATACAGATTTTTTAAGGAGAAATGAATATGTCTGAAAAATATGTTGTGTCACTTGACAGTATAATCAAAGATTTCCAGCTTGAGGTCCTTAATATGCCCGAGGGAGAAAAGATCAACATCGAGTCCTCCGACATAAGCCGTCCGGGATTGCCCCTTTCGGGATTCTTTGGCTATTTTGACCCATTGCGCATTCAGATACTCGGAAAGACCGAATACGGTTATCTTGAAGATTTTTCACATAACATTCAGCTCGAAAAGCTTGACGCGTTTTTCAGCAAAAAACCGGCAGCTGTCGTTGTCACATCGAGCCTTGAAATATCTCCGCAAATGATCGATATTGCAAAAAAATATGACGTTCCCCTGCTCCGCACAGAATGGAGAACGTCCGAATTTACGGCAAATATAATTTCATCATTGAAAGTAAGTCTCGCACCACGAATCACCCGACACGGTGTATTAGTCGACGTCTACGGCGAAGGTATGCTTATCATAGGTGAAAGCGGTGTCGGTAAAAGCGAAACAGCCATCGAGCTTGTAAAAAGGGGGCACCGCCTCGTTGCAGACGACGCGGTCGACATCAAAAAGGTATCCTCAAAAACACTTGTCGGCTCCGCGCCCGAGCTTATTCGTCACTACGTTGAATTGCGCGGTATAGGAGTTGTCGACGTATGCAGAATATTCGGTATGGGTGCTGTCAAGGACACAAAAAAGATAGATATGATCATCAATCTTGAACCTTGGGAAGACGGAAAAATGTATGACCGTCTGGGTGCTGACGTCGAGTATACGGACATTATGGGCATCAAAGTGCCCACCACCACCATCCCGGTAAATCCCGGAAGAAACCTTGCCATCATTCTCGAAATAGCGGCTATGAACAACCACCAAAAGAAGATGGGCTTCAACACTGCTGAAGACCTTAACAACAGACTTATGAACCTTATGCCGCAGTAATTATTTTATATACAGCAACAAATGCCCACGGTTAATTTCCGCGGGCATTTGTTTTACTCAAAAAACGTGATACGGAAATAACTCGTACCACGTTTTTTTATTTGCTTATTTATTAATCGAGAAATCAAACCTTCCGAGTTCTGAACTTCCGCGAGAAATACCTGCTGTAACAACAAGTGTATATTCACCGTTTTCAAGTCCTTCGGTAAGTGTAGTACCGTATTTTCTCAAGCTTACAGAGTACGACTTAGCCATATCGTATGCTTTGGAACGCTTTACAAACTGTCCATCTTTTGTATAAACGTCGAGGTGTACGTATCTGATGGGGAAATTAGATTTTACAACGCTTCCCAATACACCCTTCTGAATCTGAACCTCGGTTACTTCATTGTCGAGCGTAATATAAGGTATTTCACACTCATAAACAGGCTTATCGTAAATTGCAAGAGACAACGGAACGTAATCGGTTGTACGGAGTGCATCAAAGGTATAAATATGATCAACATACCAAGTTGTCTTTACGCCATCTGTTCTGGAAGCGTCAAAAGAGTTTGTCTGCTCGATACACTTAATATAACTTCTTGTCATATTGATCTTACCGGCAGCATTTCTTACAATTACAGGTTCCTCAACAACAACGCGAAGGTGAGAGTTATCGTTTATAAGGTCTTGTCTGATAACCATATCGCCCTTTTTGAGCTTTGCATAAGATTCATTCATAGTTTCAGGTGTGTTTGCATCAATAATCTGTTTGGTCTGCTGAACACCTTCGGGAATCGTATATTCACCAACTATAACGCCCTTAAAATCCTTCAAGCCGGGAGTCAAATCGCTGGAATAACCGCAAGTATCGGGGTCAAACTGCTGAATGGCGTTCATTACGGAAGAAATACACTGTACGCCGAAAACATCTTTCCAAGCTGTCGACTCGCTGGTGTATCTGCCATTCACCAATGCTTCTTCAAACTGAATGTAGCTTACCTTGGTGTCGGCATATGGGATACCTGTGTACTTCTCGCCTCTTTTAAAGGTAAGGTTTATTCCCCAGCTGTTAAACGTTTCGTATACGCCGAAATCTGCGCCGCAAACCCATTCGATCGATGACTGTTTTCTCATATAGTCTACGATAACGTCTCTGAAAGGCTCTGCAGGAAGGTCAAACAAAACTGCCTTGTAGTAATCGTCAACGTTTATCGGTATGATAGGACCTTTGTTTTCATCCTCAGGTGTAGTTTCTTCAACAGCCCCGGTACCGTCACCGGTCACTGTCTCTTTAGGCTCTTCTTTGCCTCCTCCACATGCAACAAGTGCAAACGAAAGAATCAAAACAAGCAAGAAAGATAAAAGCTTTTTCATAAATTCAACCTCGTTTTACTAATTTCGATAAATGTAAACTCATATATCTTTTACAATTATACAATAAAGGTTGGTAATTTGCAATATCCTATTTTAAGCATATATGGATTTTTCGTAACAAAATAATATATATCCGACCAATATGCACATATTCAAAAAGAAAGAGATGCAAAATCATTGCACCTCTTTTATTACGCCTATTTAATTGTAGGTAAACTCTACCCTTGCAAGCTCGGCATTACCTCTTGCAATACCGGAAGTTAATACAAATGTATACTGCTCGCCGTGGGCAAGTCCTTTAAATGTGTCTGTAAAATACTTTCTCAAAGAATAAGAGAAGATATCCTGAAGACCGCCCTGCTCATCGTACACAACGCTGTTTCCGTCTTTATCAAAAATTTCGACAGTTACAAAACGCAATGGGAAATTGGACTTTACAGTACTGCTAAAAGCGCCTTTTGCCAGAACCGAGGGAGTGATCTCATTATCGAGAACGATGTAAGGCACCTCCATTTCGCCAATAGACTTACTGTAGCTCTTCGGTCTGATCGGAACGTAACCCGTATCATAAAGTGAAACCAATGAATACTGATGGTCAACGTACCAGTTCGTTTTCACGCCGTCAGATCTTTTTGCATCAAAAGCATTTGTCTGTTCAATCGTCTTGACGTAGCTTCTTGAAGGAATTATTTTACCTGCGGCAGTTTTTACTATAGTCGGTTCTTCTACAACTACACGGATATGGAGGTAATCCTTCTTATCAAAGCTCTTTCTGTATACTATATCGCCCTTTTTAAGAGACATATAAGCTTCATACATTGTATCTCTGCCGTTTTCTTGGCAAATTGCGTTTGTGGAAATCGCGTCCTTGGAAGCTTTATAAGTTCCTACCATTTCGAGAGCAAACGTGTCTCTGCCCGGTACCCAGTCAGCCGTCCAGCCTTCAAGCGGTTCAAACTGCTGTACAGCACAGCGAACTGCAGACCAACAGTCCATACCGGGAGCTGTTCTCCATCCCTTGCCGCCCGAAGTAAACGTTCCGTCTACGAGCAAGCCGGTAAACGTATCGTAGTTCACAAAATAGTTTGTATAAGGAAGACCTGTATACTTTGTGCCCTTTTTATAGTCCAAAGCAACGGTCCAGTCGTTGTTACCGATTATCTCGTTCATCGAAAAATTTTCAGCTGCTGTCCATTCCAGCGACGCATACTTTCTCATTTCTTCTACTATTACGTCTCTGAAATTTCCCTCGGGAAGGTCAAATTCAACTACCTTATAGTACTTTGCCCTTTCCTCCTCTGTAAGTCTGATGGGCTCTTCTTTTTCAGGAGACGTTGTATCATCTTCCGCCATAGTCCCGATTTCAGCATCAGTTCCGCCTTCTTCCTCGGTCTGTGCGCTTGTTTTATCGCTGTCCGTGCTTTCACTGCCGCAAGCTGCAAGTAAACTTAAACTAAGCACAAGAGCAAGTATCAACAATATTTTTTTCATAATTTCACTCCTTTGATTATTTGATTAATCATCAAAAATAACTCCTTGCAAGTTCTGCACTTGAACAAATTTGAACTTGACAATTTATTATTTTATTGTATAATAGCATAAACTCACAATGTTTTTCAATGAACTACATTATCCATAAAAAATATAATTTTTGCACTAAATTGACCAAGAGGTGTTTTTTTTATGAACTTAATTAATCAAACTCAATTTTTTATAAGGGTTACAGGAAAAAACATTGTACCCATACCGCGTTTTGTAATAGATTTTTATCATCTCACCATAGTTCTTAAAGGCAGTTTTACTTATATTGTTAACTGCAAAGAGATTGTAGTCAAAGAAAATGATGCGCTTCTGCTCCCTAACGGAACAGACAGAGAACGTTTATATCACCCAGACTCCGCTGACTTTATCATTTTTAATTACATTCCAACCAATAATTCCAAAATAAATGAACCAATCCATTTCAAAAATGCCGTCAACCAACAGATTACCACATTACTTAATGCTTATCCTTATAAATTTTATCAAGCAAACGACTATACCCATTACTCGGGACGGGTATATCAAAAATATACTGCATATGAAGCAGATAAAGTTAAAGCGATTTTGCACAATCTTTTCAACTGCATTCTTATTGATCTTTTTGATTTTCAAAACTACAGAACTAAAAATGCACACGTCATTAAAATGCTGAAATTCATTGAAGAAAACATCAAAATGCCTTTAACCTTAAATGACGTAAGCTCTGCTACACACCTTTCAAAAGAATATACTGCCCGTGTTTTCAAAAAAGAAATCGGAATGACCGTAAGCGAATATATCAATCGGCAAAAACTTATTTTGGCAAAAAATATGATTTCAAGTAATTCCCTTTCGCTTCAGGAAATATCAGAAGAATTGGGATACCAAAACTACAACTATTTTTCCAGAATCTTCAAAGAACATTTCGGAATTCCTCCAATCAAGCTAAAAAACGAACTAAAACAATATTAAAAAAATCTCAAAAGAATGCTGTAAAACTCTTGCATTTTCAATCTGTTTTTTATATACTTATCCCTTTGCAACGCTGACAAAATCCACTCTGCAAAACTATAATAATCTTGCGCTTGACTTTTTTTAATATTTAAATATAATATAATCAAGTAGGCATTTTTATAAATTTGTTATATTTTTATATTTTAGCATTTTATTGATACTAAACAGGAAAGGGTTTTTTATGAATTACGTCAGTAAGCTTTACTATTATTTGAGAATAAATGCCCAGCGATCCAGCGGAGTCGCTCAAAAAACTATCACGTTTTATCACCTGGTAATAAACCTCAAGGGGAGTTACCTGATAACAGTCAACGGCAACGACTACCACTTAAAAGAAAACGACGCTATCCTTTTGCCGCCCGGTTCTTTAAGAAAAAGAGGTCCTTCCACAGAACCGAGCGAATACGTCATTTTCAATTTCAATATGCCCAAAGAAAACGCAGTAACCGGTTGTATTCACTTCAAAAATGCAGTTACGCCCTTCTTGCGCAACCTGCTCAATTCTTACACATATAAATACTATAACGACGTTACGTTTCCTTTCAAATTCTATGTATTGCCAAACCAAAACATCGACGATACACGTGAACAAGAAAAGATCAGATCCATTCTGCACAACGTATCAAACTGCGTTATGATCGAGCTTTTTGACAGTTTAAATTATTCAACAGACAACAAACACGTTATTTCCACCATCAGATACATTAACGATCATGTCTATGAGTCGCTTACTTTAGGCTCAGTTTGCAAAGAGATACACCTCTCAAAAGAATACATTTCAAGACTTTTCAAAAAAGAAATGAATATGACTGTCACCGAATATATCATTTCACAAAAGCTTTCACTTGCAAAAAATCTCCTCTCGAGCGAAGATATGAATTTGCAAAGCATTTCCGAAAAGATCGGCTATCAGGACTACAACTATTTTTCAAGAACATTTAAAAAGCACTACGGCATCTCCCCGATCAAGATGAAAAAGGAAATGTTGAAAAAATAATCACAAAAAATACCGTTTCAGCATATTACTGAAACGGCTTTTTTGTTTAATTCAATGTAAAATCGACTCTTGCCAATTCCCCACTTCCGCGACTTATTCCCGCTGTTAAAACAAGCGTATAATCTCCGCTTCCGAGACCATCGAAGATCGAAGAAAAACTATTTCTTAATGATACCGTTCTGCTGTCCGGCATATTGTTTTTCAGCTTTGTCGCAACAACGTTTCCGTCCTTGTCCAAAATATCCATCTTTACAAACCTGATCGGAAAATTGGACTTTACAATACTTGTAAACGTCTTTTTAGCGACAACCGATGCAGTAATCTCTGTGTCAAGCAAAAGATAAGGTTTTTCCATCTCGCTTCTTTCCTTCGAATAGCTTTCGTAGGTCAAAGGAATATAGTACGTTTCATAAAGTTTCGAAAAAGAATAAGCGTGATCTACGTACCAGGTCGTATTTACTCCGTCTGTCCTCGTTGAATCAAATGCATTTGTCTGCTCAATAGTTTTAACCGTACTGCGCGAAGGATTCAGCTTACCTGCAGCATTTGTAACGATTACCGGGTCCTCAACGACCATTCTGACGTGAGACATTCCCTTCGTATCGTCCTTTTGGAGTATAAGATCGCCTTTTTTAAGTTGAGAATAAGCAGCATAAATATCGCCCTGCGAGTTAGCGGCAATAATATCAGAAGTTTTTTTGACACCGTCGGGAACCTTATAGTCGCCAACGGTCTTTGCCTCAAATTCTTTGTAGCTCGGCATCAATACGTTAGTCGTGCCCGCAACATCCGGATCAAACTGCTGTGTGGCATTCTGTGTTGCCGAATAACAGCCGTTTCCCACAACGGAATTTGAGTCACCTGATTCCATACTGACCTTGCCGTCCTTATAAAAAAGCATAAACTCATCGAGGCTTGATTTGACATTTGTGTATGTTATGCCGTGATAGGTCACACCCTTTTTGTATTCAAGACTAATGCTCCAGTTTTCAAATTTATCGACTACGCTAAAGCCGTTTTCACATACCCATTCAACCGATGCCTGCTCTCTCATATAATCCACTGCAACGTCTCTGAAATCCCCCTCAGGAAGGTCAAAAACAATGCATTTATAGTAATCATCGGGATTTATCGTGAGAATTCCGTCAGCATTTTCGGGTGTCTGAGTTGTCTCTACGGGAGTTTCTTCTGTATTTTCATTATCCAATTCGTTTGCTGTAGCACCATCGTTGGCACTATCCGTTTCAACGTTTGCATCCTTTCCGCCGCAGGAGACTAAATATAGAGCACACAAAAGCGATACCAACAATAATTTTACGAATCTCATAATATAACCTCCGATATATAAGCACCTAAATGTTTTTCTATTTTGCCATTGACAACAACCTGATACACTTATATAATACTTTATATAAGCGAATTATTCAATTAACAATATCGCCAATAAAAAATTATTTTTTTAACTATTTGGCTTTTTTGATAAAAAAAGGATGCTTCGATTATGAATTCATTAAACAGAATGTTCTATTATTTGCACCATACCGGATATAATATTCCCAAAACGTCAAAGATCAAGATAGGCTTCAACCACTTGACTTTTGTCCTCGAAGGCAGCTTCAAGTATACCGCAAACGGAAAAGAATATACGGTCGAAAAAAACGATGCTCTACTCCTCCCCGTCGGCACATACAGAGAAAGACTGCAAATAAAAGAAAAGGTCACCTACGTCATTTTCAACTACCGTTCAACAAACGTAAACGAGCTTAAAGACACAGTTTTTTTCAAAAATGGCGTAAACGACCAGATCAGAAAGCTTATCGCAGCTTGTCCGTGCACTGTTTTTACTGAAAACCAAAGCAAAGATAACTCTCACGACTCAAGAAAAAAACAAGCAATACTGCAAAATCTGTTTGAATGTGTGCTGATAGAGCTGTTCGATTCACTTCACCGACAGACGCAAAACCCACATATCGTTTCCGCAATAAAATATATAAATGAGAACATTACCTCACCATTGACCCTCGATGATGTTTGCCGAGCGATCCATCTGTCCAAATCATACACCACACGACTCTTCAAAAAAGAAATGAACATCACGGTTTCCGAATTTATCAACGGGCAAAAGCTCGATCTTGCAAAGAATTTGTTGAGCATCGATGAGCTTTCGCTTCACGAGATATCCTCAAGATTAGGATATGAAAACTACTGTTATTTTTCAAAAATATTTAAAGAAAAATTCGGAGTATCACCCTTAAAGATGAAAAAGGAAACCGAAAAAAGAAACTAAAAAAGCCCCTAAAAAGGGGCTTTTAATTATGCTCAAAATTATGCGGGAAGTGTGAAGTCAACTCTTGCAAGCTCTGCTGAATCTATCGCAATACCACCCGTAACGACCAAAGTGTAGTCACCCGGCTTTACATCTTTGAAAAGATCGGAAAAATGGTTTCTCAAAGGTACGGATCTTGTATCTGCCATGTCCCCCTTGATCATAGAAGAAACAACTACACCGCTCTTGTCAACAATGTCGAGCTGAACGTAACGGAGAGGGAAATTAGATCTTACAGCACCGTTAAAAGTCTTCTTTGCCAAAACCTCAGGCTTGATAGCCTCGTCGAGAAGAATATAAGGGACTTCCATTTCGCTTCGAGGTTTACTGTAGCTTTCGAGAGTCAACGGAATATAGTTGGTTTCATAAAGCTTTGTAAACGAATAAATATGATCAACAAACCACGTTGTCTTTACACCGTCTGTCCTCTGTGAATCAAAAGCATTTGTTTGCTCTATCGTCTTTACAGAACATCTTGAAGGAATGACCTTTCCTGTCGCGTTGGTATAAACAGTAGGATCTTCTACCAAAACGCGGAAATGAGAGGTGCTTTTCAAGGTATCACGGGTCATAATTATATCACCCTTCTGCAACTGCATATAGGCTTTATACATAACCTCTTCGCCATTTGCTTCCTTAATATCAAGAGTTCTCTTTGGACTTTTGGGAATCTTATAGTCACCGCAGATCACAGCCTGAAACTCTTTAGTTCCCGGCATCATCTCATTCGAGGTCCCGGCTACTGTAGGATCAAACTGCTGGATCGAATTCATTATAGAAGAAATACACTGAACACCGTATACTGTTTTCCAACTGCTGGATTTTGCGGTATAAGTTCCGTCCACAAGCGCATTCTGAAACTGAATGTAGCTCACCTTTGTATCTGCATAAGGTATTCCGTAATATGTTTGACCCTTCTTAAAATCAAGAGCAATCCCCCAGTGATCCCACTCTTCGGATACGCTGAAGTCTTCACCGCAAACCCATTCAATCGATGACTGCTTTCTCATGTAATCAACGATCACGTCTCTGAAGTTACCTTCAGGAAGCATAAATTCGACAACCTTGTAATACTTTGCCTTTTGTTCTGCAGATAATCGAATAGCCTCTTCACCATCGGGAATAATACCGTCGTTTGGTGCAATATCTTCCTCTGTCACAGCGGTATCATCAACATCAGTCTCTATAGGGTCGATCTCAACCTTCTCAGAATCGCCACTGCACGCAACAAGCAATACAACTACCATTAAAACAAGTAATACAGATCCAAATTTTTTCAATTAACACACCCCATCTTCGCACAATTACTACGAATTAAATTAAGTACTACCTATAAAAACCGGGTTCAAACTTCATAACACAAGGATTTTTTCACATTCAATTATATATTATAATAGGATATTTTTGCAATGCACAATATTATCCGTACCATCGTTTTTTTGCACAATTTTAATCACACAAACACAATTTACAATTTCTTAAAAAATATCTTATTTTTTGTGTTTTTATTTTAATGAGATAAAAATACCCCTAAAAATTGTACAAATCAATAAGATTTTTCTCTCTTTTTTTCTATAAGAATTAAATATCCTTGTTGACAACTTCATTTTTTTAAGTTATAATTTATGCATTGGCTATACTTTCTTCCCACAAAATCCCCCCAAAACATAGCCTCTTGTATTTTCAATTTTTTAACATAAGAGGGTTAAAAATGTATATTGTAAAAAAGCTGTGTCATTATTCAAATTATTCGGTTTCTCAACATATAAAAATGGAAAAATCGAAAATACCGTTTTACCATCTTGTTTTTCTTTTTAAAGGTGAAATGACGTATATCGTAGACGGTACACCTTATACACTCACAGAAAACGACGCGATCCTTCTTCCTCCGGGCTCTATTCGGGAAAGAGAAAAAGGCACCGCCCCGTCAAAATACATAATATACAACTTTAGAACCTATGAAAACGACCCATTGAAAGACCTTGACATCCTTCTGAAAAATGCAATAACCCCAAATATAAAAAAGCTTTTGACGCTCTATCCCTACAGCTATAATACAAATGCTTCGAAAGAAAAAACAGAGGTCAACAAAACCGTCGCAATAATCTATAATATCTTGAATTGCATATTGCTCGAGCTGCTCGACTCGAACAGATATGATATACGTAATCCTCACGTACTTAACGCAATCAATTATATAAACGATCACATTACCTCCCCGCTTTCCTTGAACGAAGTCAGTGAAGCTATACACATTTCAAAGGAATACACTGCAAAAATATTTAAGGAAGAGACAGGCAAAACAGTTTCCGAATATATAAACGAGCAAAAGATGAATATCGCAAAGGATATGCTTTCGAGCAACGAAGTCTCACTCAGAGATACTGCTTTGGCTCTCGGGTACGAAAACTACAGCTATTTTTCAAGAGTGTTCAAAAAGCATTTTAACGCATCCCCGGCAAAAGTAAAAAACTCATTGAAATAAAATTTGCCGAATTATCTGCAAAAAACAATAAACGGAGTATATATTCTTTCATATACTCCGTTTTTTTCGTTGTTATAACGAAAGGATCTGCATTGCATCGATCACCTCTGAATCAATGCATTTTTTCATTTGAAGCGCCTCTTCTATATCGATCGCAACGATCTTGTCACCCTTTTGTGCCATAACCTTATTGCACTCACCGTTGCAAAGCATATCTATGGCTTTAACAGACATCAAGGATGCGGTAACCCTGTCCCTTACAGTTGGACTTCCGCCTCGCTGAATATACCCGAGAATAGAAACAGTAGGCTTGATATCAAGCTTTTCTTTTATTTGCTCAGCAAGCCACATACTGTCGGTTGCCCCCTCAGCAACAACGATTATGTAATCTTTTTTTCCTCTGTTTCGGCAATTGATAATAGGTATTATAACGTCGTTGTTCAAATCGAATTCTTTTTCGGGAAGAATTGCGACCTCCGCCCCGTCTGCTATTGCCGAGTTTATAGCAATATATCCAGCATCCCTACCCATAACCTCAATTATGCTGCATCTTTCGTGTGAATATGCCGTATCTTTTATTTTGTCGATCGCATCTTTAACTGTATTGAGCGCTGTATCATATCCGATCGTGTAATCGGTACAACCGATATCATTGTCAATGGTTGCAGGTACTCCCATTACCTTTACACCAAGTCTTGCAAGATCCCTGGCGCCCCTGAATGAACCGTCTCCTCCAATGACCAAGATTGCGTCAAGTCTGAAAATATCTACCATGTTTTTTGCTCGCAATAGGCCTGCTTCGGTCGAAAACTCCTTCGATCTTGCCGTACGAAGTATGGTACCGCCCTTTGAAATTATGTCCGAGACAGAGCGAAGACTCATCTCGCGCATGACCCCATCCATAAGTCCGCAATATCCGCCTTCGATCCCGATCATTTCACATCCGTGAGATATTCCCGCTCTTACAGCGGCTCTGATTGCAGCATTCATTCCCGGAGCATCTCCGCCTGACGTTAGCACTCCTATTCTTTTGACGTTTCCTGACATGATTTTACCTCCTATAGCTTAGCATCCTTATTATCACTTGAATTATACACCTATTCTCCATTTCAAATCAACAAATATTTTTATGTTTTTGTAAAACGAATCATTTTTGCAAAAATATCAATGCAAAAAACATTTATTTGACAAACCATCACAATAAATACATTATTATTTTTTATAAATTCATTCAAAATAACCCGATAATTATATTGACTTTGATGGGAATATTTGTTAGAATATACTTAACCATATTTAATTTTTTTACATGGAAGGAAACATTATCATGGAAAAGAAAATTCTTAATGTAGGCGTTATTTCCTGCAGCGGTATGGCTGAAGGCCACATGAAGGGCGTAATCGCTCATCCCCAGGCTAAGCTCGTTGCAGTATGTGACATCGACCTTGAAAAAGCAAAAACAGTTGCCGCAAGACGTGGTGTCAGCCGTGTATATCAGGACTACAAGGAGCTCCTTGCACAGCCCGATATCGATGCTGTAATCATTGTTACTCCCGACCACCTTCACAGAGAAATGGCTGTTGCCGCTCTCGAAGCAGGCAAGCACGTTCTTTGCGAAAAGCCTCTTGCTCTTAACAGAGATGACCTCCAGGCTATCGCAGACGCTGTAAAGAAGTCCGACAAGAAGTTTATGGTTGGCCAGATTGCTCGTTACACCCCTTCATTCAAGCTTGCTAAAGATATAATGAACCGTGGCGAGATCGGTGACATCGTATTTATAGAAACAGAGTATGCTCACAACTACGAAAAGATCCTCAAGGCTTGCGAGGACTGGAAGGCTGATCCCGCAAGATGGAGATCCAACCCCGAAAGAAACGGCGTTGTAGGCGGCGGCTGCCATGCAGTTGACCTTCTCCGTTGGCTCATCGGTGCTGACCCCGAAGAGGTTAGAGCTTATTCCACCAAAAAGATCTTCACAGACCTTCCCTATGACGATACACACATCGCTCTCATGAAGTTCCCCAACAACATTATGACAAAGGTATTCATTTCTGTAAGCTGTAAGCGTAACTACACTATGCGTACCTGCATCTACGGTACAAAGGGTACTATCGTTTGCGACAACAAGAATGCTCAGATGAGCGTTTACAGATCAGAAATCGCAGGTGCAACAGTCGGTTCTCTTATTCCCGACAAACCCAACTCCGAGGTTGAGGTCAAGTACCCCGTTGCGATCAACAATCACAATGCTACCGCTGAATTCGAAGAATTCGCAAGCATCGTTCTCAACGATAAAGAGGTTTCCACGACAGTATACGAGGGTGCAAAGACCGTTGCAGCTTGTTTTGCTATCTGCGAAGCTGCTGAAAAGGGCCAGCCTGTTATCCCCGATTACAATTTCTGATTGAATGAGCTGAAAGGAATTAATTATCATGGAAAAAAATATTATTAAAGTAGGCGTCATCTCCTGCAGTAATATGGCTATAGGTCATATGAGAGGTGTAATCCGCCACCCCAAAGCAGAGCTTGTTGCTATTTGCGATACAGACGTTGAAAAGATGAATAGAGTCGGCGATATGTTCGGCATCGAAAGAAGATACGAAAACTATAAGGACCTCCTTGCTCAGGAAGACATTGATGCTGTAATCATTGTTACTCCCGACAAGCTCCACAAGGATATGGCTGTTGACGCTCTTGCAGCAAACAAGCACGTTCTCTGTGAAAAGCCCCTCGCTTTGACAAGAGAAGATTGCGTTGATATCGCTAATGCTGTTAAGAAGTCCGACAGAAAGTTTATGGTAGGTCAGATCTGCCGTTACACTCCCGCATTTAAGGCTGCTAAGGAGATCATTGACAGAGGCGAGATCGGCGAGCTTATGTTCGTTGAATCCGAGTATGCTCATGACTACGAAAAGATACTTAAGCCCGGTAACTGGAGATGGGATCCCCTCAGAAACGGCGTTGTCGGCGGCGGTTGCCACGCAGTTGACCTTCTCCGTTGGGTAGCAGGTGACCCCGAAGAGGTTCAGGCTTACTCCAACCACAAGATCTTCGATCCCGCACTTCCCTACGACGATACAACCATCGCTATCATGAAGTTCCCCAACAACATTATCGGTAAGGTATTCGTTTCCGTTGCTTGTAAGAGAGAATACACAATGCGTTCACTCTTCTACGGCACAAAGGGTACTATCATTTGCGACAACAAGTCCAACAAGTTCGAGCTCTTTAAGACAAACGTTAACGAGACCACGACAGAGGGACTTATGCCTAAGCAGTTGAACACCGAAATTCCGATCGAGATTCCCGTTGCGATCAACAACCACAACGCTTCCGCTGAGTTCGAAGAGTTTGCAAGCATCATTCTCAACGACAAGGAAGTTACCACGACTGTATATGAAGGCGCAAAGACGGTTGCCGCTTGCTTCGCTATCGTTGAAGCAGCTGAAACAGGCAAGGTCGTTGTTCCCAACTACGAGTTCTGATTCAACTAAAAAAATTAACACACACCACTTCAACATGGTGTGTGTTTTTTTGTCCTTATGAATACGCTCTTCAGCGGATCGCCCCTTCCCTTTTTATAAACCTAAAAGATATTCGGGAGTCACGTTCAGAACCTTACAAAGCACCAACAGCTCATAATCTGCAACAAAGCGTGTTCCAAGCTCAATTCTGCTTATGCTGTCTCTCTCGATGATCACTCCCTCGAGCTGAAGCTTTGCGGCAAGATTCTCCTGAGAAAGATCAAGCTTCTTCCGCGCTTCGGCTACTCTACGTCCGCAAATATTTTTCTTACCTTTATAATCGTAAATCTTCATAATCCACCGCCAATGTGTTAATAATAAGAATTCACTCGACTTTAACATTATTTTGAGTTATAATTGTGTTAAAGATAAGAATTTGGTAAAATTATATAACATTGGAGTTAAATAATGAAGGAAATAGGTATAATAAAAGAATTCGATAAACTCGGAAGAATAGTTATTCCAAAAGAACTCCGAGAAAGATTTGCACTGAAAAATGAAGTAGAAATAGTTGCGACAAAAGACGGAATAATTCTTAAAAATCCCGAATACGTTCTGACAAAAAAACAAAACTGACACACATTTTGATATGTGTGTTTTTTCTTGTTTTTAAACACAAAATAATAAACAAAAACACGACAAAAAAACTATTGTTTTTTAACAAATCTCCAATCTTTTACTTTACTATATAAATAATAACGAAAACCTATTGACTTTACCATAAAAATCCTGTATATATTATAATAGAATTTTATGATAAAAGAAAAAGAAAGGAAAATGAGAGAATAATGACAATTTTTGACGCATTGACTATGATAGGCGGTCTCTGCCTATTCCTGTTCGGCATGAACGTCATGGGACAGGCTCTCGAAGTAAGTGCAGGTAGAAACCTGCGAAACATTTTGGCAAAACTCACAAACAACATTTCAATCGGATTTTTCACAGGCTTGATAATAACTATGGTTATTCAATCCTCGTCTGCCACAACCGTTATGGTAGTCGGCTTTGTAAACTCCGGCCTGCTTACCCTCAAGCAATCAATCGGCGTTATCATCGGCGCAAACGTAGGAACTACCGTCACAGCTTGGATACTTTCACTTCAGCAAATTAACGGAGAAATTTTCTGGCTGAAGCTACTTAAACCCTCGGCATTCACTCCCGTCCTTGCAGTAATCGGTATATTCCTCTTTATGTTCTGCAAGGGCGAAAAGAAGAAAAACATAGGTCTTATATTCTTAGGCTTTGCAACACTTATGACGGGTATGGACACTATGTCCTCCGCTGTCGAACATATAGGTGAGCAGCAGTGGTTTATCGATCTGCTCGTGCTCTTCGAAAACCCGCTCCTCGGTATTCTTGTCGGTACTCTTCTTACAGCGCTTATTCAGTCATCATCGGCATCGGTCGGTATTTTGCAGATATTTGCCAACAGCACACCAATCTCAATTGCAACGTGTATTCCGATTATTCTCGGTATGAACATCGGTACTTGTATCACGGCAATGCTCTCCTCTATCGGTGCTACCAAAAACGGTAAAAGAGCCGCTTATGTCCACTTATCATTTAACATTATAGGTACATTCGTTTTGATTGCCATATTCTGGCCTCTCAAATCGTTCGGAAACATTGAATTTTTCTCCCAAAATGCAAATATGTGGACAGTAGCAGCCTGCCACACAGTATTGAAGATAGCGTGTACCCTTTTGCTTCTTCCTGCTACAAGCCTGCTCGAAAAAATATCTTACTGGCTCATTCCTCTCGACGAAACACCGGAACAAGCAGTTGTTCTTGACGAACGTCTTTTCGCTACCCCCGCCATTGCGATCGAGCGCTCCCGTGAGGTAACGGTCGATATGGCAAACTGCGCTATCAAAACACTTACAAACTCACTCGATCTGTTTGATAACTATACCCCCGAGATTGCCCAAGCGATCCGCGACGGCGAAGAAAAGACAGATAAATACGAGGATGCTTTGGGTTCATACCTCGTAAAGCTTTCAAACTATAAGATAAGTGCGTCCGACAGTGCCGAGGCAGCAATGCTTCTAAAATTGATCGGTGACTTTGAAAGAATCTCCGACCACGGTGTAAATATTCTCGAGGCAGTCGAAGAGCTCCGTGAAAAGAAACTTTCCTTCTCCGAAGAAGCCCGGAAGGAAATATCCGTTATGATCAACGCAACAAGAGAGGTTGTCGAATATGCATCAAAAGCTTTTGTCGATGGCGACATCGAAGCTTTGGCAGAAATATCTCCCCTCGAGCAGGTAATCGACGTTCTTAAGGAAAAGCTCCGTTCCAATCACATTGCAAGACTCCAAAAGGGCAACTGCTCAATCGAAGTCGGCTTTGTTTGGTCCGATCTTATCACAGACTTTGAGCGTACTTCCGACCACTGCTCCAACATTGCGGGTTGTTTGATCGACCTTTCCAATCTTGATATGAACATACACGAGCATTTGCGTGCAATCAAGTCAGATGACAACACGTATAAACAGAAGGTTTCTTTTTACACTGAAAAATACGCAGTTTGATTTTAAAAAAAGAGTACAAAACCGTACTCTTTTTTTGATGCAAAAAAATAAGAGTATATGCAACAAAAAGCATATACTCTTATTTTTACAGTCTGTATTCAAGTGTTTCTCTGTATTCGTTGTAGAAGGTTTCAAATGTACCGTTGTCAAGATGCTCTCTGATCTTTTCCATAAGCTCGTTGTAGAAATAAAGATTATGAAGAACGCAGAGGCGCATTCCGAGCATTTCTCTCGCCTTGAAAAGATGTCGGATGTATGCTCTGCTGTAGCTGCGGCATACGGGGCAATTGCAATCCTCGTCAATGGGACGGGGATCATTGAAAAACTTTTCATTATTGAGGTTGAGCTTGCCCTTCCACGTAAACAGATTAGCGTGACGCGCATTTCTGCTGGGCATTACACAGTCAAAGAAATCAACGCCGCGATGCACAGCCTCAAGGATGTTTACCGGTGTACCGACGCCCATCAGGTATCTGGGTTTATCCTTAGGCATAAACGGTTCGACGTGGTCGATCACGTCATACATAATTTCTGCCGGTTCACCGACAGCAAGACCGCCTATAGCATATCCGGGAAGGTCAAGCTCGGCAATCTGCATCATATGCTCTATTCTGAGGTCATTATAAGTGCATCCCTGGTTGATTCCCCAGAGCATCTGCTTTGGATTGACCGTATCGGGAAGCGAATTAAGTCTTTCAAGCTCCGCCTTGCATCTGTAAAGCCATCTTGTCGTTCTTTCACAAGAACGCTTGGAATACAGATATTCGGCAGGGTTTTCAACGCATTCGTCAAATGCCATTGCGATATCCGAGCCGAGATTAGACTGGATCCGCATCGACTCCTCGGGCCCCATAAAAATCTTCTTACCGTCCATGTGAGACTGGAAAGCCACTCCTTCTTCGGTTATCTTGCGAAGCTGTGCCAAAGAAAACACCTGGAAGCCGCCGGAGTCGGTCAATATAGGACCGTCCCAATTGAAAAACTTGTGTAGTCCCCCAAGCTCCTTGATAAGCTTGTCTCCCGGTCTGATGTGCAAATGATAGGTATTGGAAAGCTCGACCTGACACTTGATCTCGCGCAGATCCATTGTTGATACACCGCCCTTGATCGCAGCGCTTGTACCTACGTTCATAAATACCGGGGTTTGAATATTTCCGTGCGGGGTTTCAAATACGCCCCTTCGTGCATGTCCCTCGGTCTTCAGTAACTTAAAAGCCATAATATATTGTATTCCTCTCTTTATTTTCTCTTAAATTGCTTTTCAAGACTGTCCTTTGTAACCTCAAAAGCAACGGGTCTGCCGTGCGGACAGTATTTTATGTCGGGCAGTGCCATCAGCTTTTTAACAAAAGCCTTCGTATCCTCAATAGAATCCGGTCTGCCTGCCTTTATGGCAGCCTTACAGCTTGCCTGATAAAGTGCTTTTTCAAACACGATATCTCTCGATAATTCGGCACTTCCCGTTCCCTCAGCGAGTCTATCGCATACCGTCATAAACAGATCGACGGATGCATCGACACCAAGTCCGAGCGGAATAGCAACCAGAGTGATATCACCGTTAGCTTTTTTCTGCATCTCAAAGCCGATAGCCGAGATGTCATCAAAATATTCGTCTACCGTTCCCTTTTCAAGCGATCCGAGCTGTAGCTCCACCGGAACAAGCAGATACTGAAGACCGCCTTTTTTCTTCTTCATATTGCTTTTTAATTCTTCAAAAATAATACGCTCGTGTGCCGCATGCTTATCGATTATCAGCACTTTATCTGCCATTTCAACAAAGATATACGAGTAAAATGCCTCTCCTATTATCTTATAAAAAGGCAGCTTTACTTCTTCGCTTTTATCCTCTTCATCTGTCCGAAGCTTATCATCATCCAATGAAAGCCTCGATTTTTCTTCCTGCTTTACCATCTGCTGAATAGGCTCCTTATCCGGCTTTTTCTCTTCAAAAAGATACGAAAAATCGGTTTCCTGCATTTTATTAACAGGAGCCTGTGCAGACATCGGTATATTAGAAACGCTCGGAATATTGGGCACACTTATAGGTGTATCGTCAATAATAGGCTCTTTTTTCTTCGGTGTTTCTTCGGATGGTGTAACAATTCTTTCATCAAGTGACGGAAAAGCCGTTTCGATCTTCATCTCATCGGTGAAGGTCATTTTTTCGGGCTTTACCTTTTCTTCCTTTTCCTCGATGGGTAAAAAGGAGTTTATTATATTCAAGCCCTCCTGCTTTTTTCGGTTTGCTATATCCTCGGACAGATCATCGTCCTCGTTGTCAAACCTGACGGGTCTTGCGACACTTCTTTCAAGCACACCCCTTACTGTCGAATAAACGGCCTCAAACACCTGTCTCTCATCGCTGAACTTGACCTCTGCCTTAGTTGGATGTACGTTTGCATCGACAAATGCGGGATGTACCTCTATTTTCAATACACAGCAAGGGAATTTCCCCTCGGGTATGTATGAATCGTATGCCTGCTCTATTGCCGCAGAAACAGTCTTATTTCGTACGTATCTGTCGTTCACAAAAAGGATCTGATAGTTTCTCGTCTTCTTGACGTTATCGGGATTCCCGATATAACCGTAGATTTTTACGCCCTCAGTCAGCCAGCTTACGGGAGTCATTTTTTTAACGTAGTCTCTTCCGTACAAGGCATAGATAGCATTAGCAAGCTTGCCGTCACCGGCAGTCGAAAACTTTACGTTATCATCGCTTATGAATTTAAAAGCAATGTCCGGACGCGAGAGAGCCAGCTTTTCTACGACGTTTGAAACAGCCATTCCCTCGGTAACGTCTTTTTTCAAAAACTTTCTTCTTGCCGGTACGTTTGCAAAAAGCTCTTCAACAATGACAGTGGTACCGTCAGGACATCCGGTGTCGGCTAAGACCACCTGCTCGCCGGGATTGCACATCATAAGTGTTCCCGTCTTGTCCTCGCGGCGCTTGGTCATTATCCTGACCTTGGCAACAGAGGAAATTGCAGCCAAAGCCTCACCTCTGAAGCCGAGCGTCATTATTTTACCGAGATCCCATTGAGTGCTTATCTTGCTTGTTGCGTGTCGCTGAATACATACGGGAACGTCCTCTCGGCTCATACCCTTTCCGTTGTCACACACACGGATAAATGCAACTCCGCCGCGCTTTATTTCGACAGCGATCTTGGAAGCCCCTGCATCTATTGAGTTTTCAATAAGCTCCTTCACCGCAGAAGCCGGTCTGTCGACCACCTCACCTGCGGCAATCAGGTTGGCAACATGTATATCAAGTACGTTGATTATTCCCATGTATTCTTTTTCCCTCTAAAATTTTTATTGAAGCATCTTTTTCAGGTCAAACAATACACCCAAAGCCTCGATGGGAGTGGTGGTATTGAGATCGATGCTCTTCAGTTTATCAATAACTTCGTTGTTTGCAAGAGTTTCAAAGGACAAAACATCGTCCTCCTCGTTCTTCTCCGGGCGTGTCAAAACAGCCCCGCCGTCTGCTTCTATCTCCTTCAGGATCTCTTTAGCTCGCTTTATAACAGGATTCGGAACTCCCGCAAGAAGCGCAACCTCAATTCCGTAGCTGTCATCCGTCGCACCCTTTACGATCTTACGCAAGAAAATAAGCTCATCGCCTTTTTTCTTTGCGGCAATGTTGTAATTTACAACACCGTCTATCTGTCCTTCGAGGGTAGTCATTTCGTGATAGTGGGTAGCAAACAGCGTCTTTGCGCCAAGCTTCTTACCCGCGCTGTATTCGGCAACGGATTTTGCAATGCTCATCCCGTCAAATGTGCTTGTTCCTCTGCCGATCTCATCATATATGATCAGGCTCTTCTTTGTTGCATTTTTCAGAATATATGCAACCTCGTTCATTTCAAGCATAAAAGTAGACTGTCCGCTTGCAAGGTCGTCAGAAGCACCGATTCGCGTAAATATCTTGTCCACAACGCCTATTCTCGCATCCTTAGCAGGAACGTAGCTTCCGATCTGAGCCATAAGACAGATCAGAGCAACCTGTCTCATATACGTGGATTTACCCGCCATATTGGGACCTGTTATAAGCATAAGTCTGTTTCTGCCCGTGTCAAGCTGTGTATCATTGGGAACAAAATAACTGTCCTTAACAAACATCTCGACCACGGGATGTCTGCCGTCTTTTATGTCGATCACATCGCTGTAATCGACCTCGGGACACACGTAATTGTTCTTGACAGCGACGTCCGCCAAGCTGACGTACACGTCTACCAAAGCAAGCTTGTATGCCGTCTGCCGTATCCTATCTGCCTGATTTGCAATTTTTTCTCTGATCTGCTGGAATATATCGTATTCTATTCCCGCGATCCTGTCGGATGCACCGAGGATAGTTGACTCAAGGTCCTTGAGCTCCTGAGAAATATATCTTTCGCAGTTTGCAAGCGTCTGCTTTCTTACATAGCTTTCGGGAACGGGCTCGGTGTTCGATCTCAATATCTCTATATAATATCCGAACACTCTGTTGTAGCCGACACGGAGCTTCTTTATGCCGGTCTTTTCTCTCTCGCGCTCTTCAAGGTCTCTTACGTACTGTTTACCGTTTGTAATAACGTCGTTCAGCTTATCTACCTCTTCGCTGTAACCTCGCTTGATTATTCCGCCCTCTCGGATGGAAAACGGCGGATCATCGACTATAGACTCCTCTATCAGTGTATAAACATCCTTCAATTCATCGAGCGTGTTGTATATTTCATTTAATTCATCGCTCTGACAATCCTTCAAAAGCTCTTTAACAAGGGGAACTGTCGCAAGTGTCTGGCTGATGGATTTAAGATCCTTGCCGCCGGCACTTCCGTACATAACCTTCGTCATAAGCCTTTCGAGGTCAAGCACGCTCTTCATGCATTCGGCAAGCTCCTCGCGCTTGAAATAATCGTTATAAAGCTCAGTGACCGCCTTTTGCCTGCGCTCAATGAAATGAGTGTTTACCAGGGGAGTTTCCACCCATTTTCTTATAAGACGCGCTCCCATAGACGATTTTGTTTTGTCAAGCACCCAAAGAAGACTACCCTTCTTTTCCTTTGAACGCATAGTCTCGGTCAATTCAAGATTGCGTCTTGTATTCATATCTATTTCGAGATACTGTCCCGAATGATAGACCTTAAGTTCTTTTATGTAGGACGAATCAGTCCTCTGCGTTTCGGTTATGTAATCAAGCAACGCTCCGGCAGATGCAACAACTGCATTACAGAGAGCTTCCCCATTATCAGTCGGCAGCTTGCCAAATTGCTTGATAAGCGTGCTTTTTGCAAATGAAAGCTCATATCTGTCAGCCTGACCGTCGTTCACAAACGCACTAAGCCTCTGCACCGCATATTCGTAAAGACCGCGGCACATCTCCTTCTTTACGTTTATCATTATCTCCTTTGGAGCATAGACCGCTATCTCGTTAAGAAGTCTTTGTCCAAACTGCTCTCCCGTAATTTCGGTAGCGGAAATATCTCCCGTCGATATGTCGGCAAATGTCACCCCGGCACCATTTCCGTCAAGATAGATCGAGCAAAGATAGTTGTTTTTATTGTCTGTCAAAAGCTCGCTTTCAATAACAGTACCCGGGGTAACTATCCTGACTATCTCTCTTCTCACAAGATCCTTTGCCTGGGAAGGATCTTCTGTCTGCTCGCAGATCGCAACCTTATAGCCCTTAGCGACCAGTCTGCCGAGATACGTATCTACGGCGTGATACGGCACACCGCACATAGGAGCGCGTTTTCCCTCTCCGCAATCCCTTCCCGTAAGGGTTAATTCAAGCTCACGGGATACAAGGACCGCATCGTCAAAAAACATCTCGTAAAAATCTCCGAGTCTGAAAAAGATTATACAATCCTTATTGCTCTCTTTTATGTCAAGGTATTGCTGCATCATAGGTGTTACACCCATTGTTTTATCCTCACATTCAATCAATTACTGTTCCGTACATTGCAAACGTATCTGCTCTATCAATTTTCACTCGGCAGAATTTACCGACTAAAGAATCGTCTCCGTCAATATGTACGAGTCGGTTTTTGTCATTTCTGCCGGTATATTTTTCGCAATCCGACTTACTTTTACCCTCGATCAGGACCTTTATCGTCTTTCCGACGTATTCTGTGTTAAGGTCCTTTGTAATGCTGTTTTGAACTTCTAAAAGCTTCGAAAAACGCGCCTTTTTGACCTCATCGGGAATCTGGCCCTCCATTGCCGCCGCGGGAGTATCCTTTCTCGGTGAATATATGAAGGAATAGACCGAGTCGAATTCGACTTTTTTGAGCATTTTAAGGGTATCTTCAAACTCCTCGTCAGTCTCCGTCGGGAAGCCGACAATAACGTCGCTCGTCAGACCGACGCTCGGTATTTTCTCCTTAGCATAGCTTACAAGCTCGAAATAGCCCTTGGAATCATACTTGCGGTTCATTAATTTCAAAACTCTGTCATTTCCCGCCTGGAATGGCAAATGTAAATGCTTTACAATCTTATCCTCGCGGGAAATCGTGTCAATTAACTTTTTCGACGCATCCTTCGGGTGACTTGTCATAAATCTCACCCAAAAATCTCCGTCTATCTTACAAATATCGGTCAAAAGGTCGGAAAAATCATAGTCGATACAAAGATCCTTGCCGTAGCTGTTCACATTTTGTCCGAGGAGTGTAAATTCCTTATACCCCTTCTCTGCAAGCTCTTTTATCTGATTCAATATCTCTTTCGGATCGCGGCTTCTCTCCCTGCCTCTTACGTAAGGAACTACGCAATAGGAGCAAAAATTGTTACATCCGTACATAACGCTGATCCAAGCCTTGAATTCGCTTTTTCTTTCAACGGGTAATCCTTCCCAAATATTGTCGGCACTGTGATCGAAATAAAAGAGTCTCTTTTTTTTCTTGAATGATTCAAGTAATATCTCGGGAAAACGCCAAAGCATATTTGTTCCAAACAAAAAATCCACGTACGGATACTTGTTTTTTATATCGTCCTTGCGGTGTTCTTGGGTAACCATACATCCGCAAATACCGATTTTGAGCTCGGGATTCACCTTTTTGAGATGCTTAAACTGTCCGGTGATCGACAATGCTCTAAGCTCTGCGTGTTCTCTTACAGCGCAAGTATTCACCACAATAAGATCAGCCTCAGTCGCGTCCTCGGTCAAAGTGTATCCCATTTCAGCCGCCATACCTGCAATATATTCGCTGTCTGCCTCATTTTGCTGACAGCCGAAGGTAAGCACGTGCGCTTTCGGCATTCTGCCCTTTTCTTCAAAAAAAGAACGCGTCTTTTCCCTCATTTGAGCCATAAAAGAATACTGCAGATCTATTTGCTCTTGTGTAATATTTACCGTTTTATTATCCATAAAAATCAACTATCCTTTGTCGCTACACAATTTCCCCATTGTATTATATTATTATAACAATTTTATTTAATATTGTCAATACGGAACACTCCTCATAAAATGTATTAAGGCAAAATATCTTTGTCTGTTTTTTGTTAAAACAAAACGGTATAAATTACCTACCGAAAGGAGATGTACATTACGAATGATATTAAAATATGCGTGATCGGCGGTGACAATCGTATGCTTGCCGCCATACGCTCCTTGTGCAAAAAAGGATTTAGAGTATATGTGTTCGGAATCACGGGCGATGTCGGATGTGCAGAAATATGCAACGATATAAAAAAAGCCGTTTACAATTCACAAGCAATTATTCTCCCGCTTCCCTGCTCGACCGACGGTATACGGGTATTTTCTCCGCTGTATTCCGAGCCGATCAAGCTCGAAGAGCTCGTTCAGCTGATAACTAAAGAAAAGTATGTGATCGGCGGAAAAATGCCCGAAAGATTCACCAAATCATTGGATGATAAGGGGTGCAAGACATATGATTATTATACGTCCGAAAGGCTTACTGTTTTAAATGCTGTTCCCACGGCAGAGGGTGCTGTTGCAATCGCCGTAAACGAGACCAAAAAAACTGTTTTCGGTTCAAAATGCGCCGTATGCGGTTACGGTAGGATCGGTAAGCTCCTTTCAAAAATGCTTAAGGATCTGGGAGCTGACGTAACTGTTTTCGCAAGAAGCGAGGAGGCTCTCACTTGGGCTGAGGTATACGGTTACAACGCCGTTCCATTAAATAAAGCACACGATCATATTGTCGATACAGACATATTATTCAACACTGTTCCTGCTACCGTGATCGACAAAAAAATGCTCGAACACACAAAAAAAGACGTGCTTATAATCGATCTTGCTTCTTCCCCGGGAGGAGTGGACGTTGAATTTGCAAAAAATAATAACAGAAGGCTGATATTCGCAGGCTCTCTGCCCGGAAAGGTTGCCCCCGATACCGCAGGGAGTATCATCGCCGACTGTGTAATTTCAAAGTTGAAAGGAAGTTCTATATGATCTGTTATGCAATGTGCGGCTCATTTTGCACTTTAAAGGATTCTTTTGATATACTTGAAGGGCTTAAGGGACGCAATTACGATATATTACCCGTTATGAGCGAAACGACCTACAGTACTGACACGCGTTTTGGAAAAGCATCTGATTTCATAGCAAGATTCGAGCAAATATGCAACAAAAGCGTAATCCATTCGATCAAGGATGCCGAGCCAATCGGTCCTCGATTCAAGCCCGATGCCATGATCATTTGCCCCTGCACCGGAAACACTCTCGCCAAGCTCGCAAACGGAATCACCGACTCGTCTGTAACTATGGCGGCAAAAGCGCATCTTAGAAACAACAGACCGCTTGTCATAGCTCTTGCAACAAATGATGCTCTGTCGGCAAACCTCATCAATATCGGAAAATTACTTTCTCGTAAAAACGTATTTTTCGTCCCATTAAGACAAGATGATCCGGCTAACAAACCGACATCTATGATAGCCGATTTCAAAATGATCCCACAAACGCTTGATTCGGCTTTGTCGGGACGGCAGCTTATGCCAATTTTTTAAGACACAGTTATTATCACAGCAATTATAACATAGCAAACGGGATATCTGCCAAACGTAAGAGATATCCCGTTTCTTTATTTTATAATAATACCGCTATTTAACGGTTGATTTTATGCACCTACCGTCGAATCTGTAAAAAATATATCTATTTACAATTAAAAATGGCAAAATCACTTGATTTTTAGCGACTTTTGTATTAGAATAATATATTGGAAAAACATAAAAGTTCATATAAAGTAAGGGGAATAAAATTATGGCAACGAAATTCAGAAGAATCGGTGTACTTACCTCCGGCGGCGACGCTCCCGGTATGAATGCTGCAGTACGTGCGGTTACAAGAGCTGCTCTTGATAAGGGCGTTGAGGTTATGGGTATTTACGAGGGCTACAAGGGTCTTGTTCATCCCAATCTCCGTAAGTTCACCGCAAGAGACGTTTCCAACATCGTTTCAAGAGGCGGCACAACGCTTCTCTCCGACAGATGCCTTGAATTCAAAGAAGAAGAAGGCATGCAGAAGGCTATTAAGACTTGTAAAGACAATCAGATCGACGGTATCATTGCAATCGGCGGTGACGGTACCTTCAGAGGTGCAACCGACCTTTCCGTAAGAGGAATCCCCACAATAGGCATTCCCGCTACCATCGATAATGATATTACCTCCACCGAATATTCCATTGGATTTGACACTGCAGTAAACACTGCTGTTGAATTGATCGACAAGCTCAGAGACACCTGCGAATCTCACGCACGCTGTAACGTAGTTGAGATCATGGGCAGAAATGCCGGCTGGGTTGCACTTGAGGCAGGTATTGCTACGGGCGCATCCGCTATCGTGATCAATGAGGTTGCATTTGATGAAGAAAAAGTTATAAACGAGATCATCGAGGCAAAGAAGAGCGGCAAGAGAAACTTTATCGTTTGCATTGCAGAGGGTGTTCCCGCTGTACTCGGCGATAAGCTCTACTCCGAGAACTTTGCAAAGAGATTCGAGGAAAAGACCGGTATTGAAACCAAGTTTGTAAGACCCGCGCACATTCTTCGCGGCGGCAATCCCACAATGCGTGACAGACTCCTTGCAACACAGCTCGGAAGCGAAGCTGTAAAGCTCCTTCTTGACGGACAGAGCGACCTCGTTGTAGGCGTTCGTGACGATAAGATCGTTTCTACCGAGATCGGTTATGCACTCAAGCTCGACCGCATGTACAAGGGTACACTTAAGGATGGAGACCTCGATAAATACACAAATGTTCAGGTTGCAGAAATGAAGATCTACTGTGAAAAGAGAAACGCAGACCTTCGCGCTCTCTACGAAATGGCTTACGAAATGGCTCACTAATGCGTATAAAAAACACTCCCGCGGTCCAAAAGCTGCGGGAGTTTTTTACTAAAAAACAGGGATATATGATTTTTGTCATATATCCCTTATTCGTTTTAGAAGAACGATATTTGATTAGTTTCGGGCAAGCCTTCAAGAACGCCGTTGTCACGAAGCAGATCTACGATCTTCTTCGAAAGCTTTGCTCTTTCTGCGAGCTCTTCGATCGAAAGCGGATTTTCATCCCTCGCCTTTACAATATTCTGCGCAACGCTTTCGCCAAGTCCCGCAAGACAGGCAAAGGGTATTCTGATCTTTCCGTCTTCGGGTAAGAATGCCTTGGCATCGGATTTATACAGATTTACGGGAAGGAACTGTATACCTCTTGCAAAGCACTCGTTTACGATCTGCATTGCCGTATAAGTATCCTTCTCGGTCGCAGATGCGTCTCTTCCCTTTTCGTCTATCATTTCCATCAGTTGCTTAACCTTATTCCTGCCGCCCATTACGGTCTCGCCGTCAAAGCCGTCAGGAGCCGCCGTAAAATATGCTGCATAAAAAGCGATCGGGTGATAGACCTTGTACCAAGCAAGTCGGAACGCTGACATAACGTAAGCTGCCGCGTGTGCCTTCGGGAACATGTATTTTATCTTTTTACAAGACTCGATATACCACTCGGGAACATTATGCTCACGCATTTTCGCTTCCATTTCGGGGGTCAGGTTCTTGTTCTTTTTACGCACATTTTCCATTATGTTAAATGCATCGCTGTTGTCAAGTCCTCTGTGCTGGAGGTAGACCATTATACTGTCACGCGTACCGACGCATTCTGAAATGGTGCAGGTACCGTCCTTGATGAGGTCCTTTGCGTTACCGAGCCAAACGTCGGTACCGTGCGAAAGTCCCGAGATCTGCAAAAGGTCTGAAAAGTATTTAGGCTGTGTATCTACAAGCATCTGTCTTGTGAATGCCGTTCCGAATTCAGGAAGACCGAACGTACCGGTAGGACTGCCGATCTCCTCCTCGGTTACACCGAGAGCCGTCGTCGAGGTAAACAAAGACATTACCTTTTGGTCATTCATAGGAACATCAAGAACGCTTATTCCCGAATACTTTTCAAGCATCTTGTACTTTGTAGGCACATCATGACCCAGAATATCAAGCTTCAAAATGGTATCGTGAAGATGGCTGAACTCGAAGTGCGTTGTAATGATCGGGCTGTTTTTATCGTCGGCAGGATGCTGAACGGGCGAGAAGTCATATATATCGTATTCGTGCGGAATTACGATGACACCGCCGGGATGCTGACCGGTCGTCAGCTTTACGCCGAGACACTTGTTTATTAGCCTCTGCAGCTCTGCTCTGTTGACAGATACGCCCTTGCTTTCAAGATACTTGTTTACAAGCATATATGCCTTTTTATCGGCAAGAGTACCAAGCGTACCCGCTCTGAACACGTTTTCCTCGCCGAACAAAACTTCAGTATATTTATGTGCATCCGCCTGAACGTCACCCGAGAAATTCAGGTCAATATCGGGAGTTTTTTCGCCCTTAAAGCCAAGGAACGTCTCGAAAGGAATATCGTGTCCGTCGTGGATCATATTCGTTCCGCAGTGCGGACAGTTCTTGTCGGGCATATCAAAGCCCGATGCGATCGATCCGTCGGTAAAAAACTCACTGAACTTACAGTTTGGGCATCTGTAGTGCGGAGGAAGCGGGTTAACCTCGGTTACACCGCACATAGTCGCCGCAAAAGATGATCCTACAGAACCTCTTGATCCAACAAGATAGCCCGCCGCCTCACTGTTTGCAATAAGCTTTTGCGCAATGATATACATAATGGCAAAGCCGTTACCGATAATAGGGGTAAGCTCTCTTTCGAGCCTGTTTTTTACAAGGTCGGGCAACGGATCTCCGTACCATTCCTTTGCCCTCTTCCAGCACATTTCCTGAAGCTCTTCCTCACAGCCGGGAATACTTGGAGGATAGAAGCCTGTCGGAATAGGCCTGATCTGCTCAACCATATCGTTTATCATATTGGGATTGGTTATGACGACCTCTCTTGCCGTCTCTTCCCCAAGGTATGCAAACTCACTAAGCATTTCGTCGGTCGTTCTGAAATACAATTCCGAATCTCCATCATCCGTAAAGCCTCGGTCAAACTGAAGCATCTTTCTATGTATCTCGTCACGCTTTTCGACAAAGTGGGCATCACATGTTGCAACAACGGGTCTGCCCGCAGCCTTGCCTATTTCAATAACCTTGCGGTTAAAGTTACGCAATGCCTCTTCATCGGCAGCCAAGCCCTTTGCAATCATAAATCGGTTATTCGACAACGGCTGTATCTCAAGATAATCGTAATATTTTGCGATCTTAATAAGCTCGCTCATAGGCTTTCCCGCAATTATAGCGGAAAACAATTCACCCGCCTCGCAGGCGGAACCGACGATAAGTCCCTCACGAAGCTCATTGAGAACAGTCTTCGGAAGTCTCGGGTTTCTGTAATAATAGTCGAGATATCCTTTTGATACTATTTTATAAAGGTTTTTAAGACCGATCTTGTTCTTTGCAAGAAGGATCATGTGATATGGGCGAAGCTTTAACGGATCTGCTTTTTCGCCCATGATCCTTGACATTTCAGAAGTATCCTTAGCTCCTTCTTTTTTGAGTTTTTGGCACATAACGCCAAAAATCTTTGCCAGCATTTCGGCATCGTTGAACGCTCTGTGGTGTCCGAATTCCCCTAAATTGTAGTAGTCGGCAATAATATTAAGCTTGTGCTTTTTTAAGTCGGGATTTAAGTAGCGCGATAATGCGACAGTATCGATATATGTCGGCTTAAAGTTGATCTTATGATCCTCACAGGCCTTTTTGATAAAGCCGATATCAAACGATGCATTGTGTGCGATCAGTATTCTGTCGCCGGCAAATTCGAGAAAGCTCTTTACCGCCTCCTCGGTTTTAGGCGCGCCCTTTACCATCTCGTCTGTTATGCCCGTAATTTCAACAATGTTCTGAGGAATGGGGCATTCGGGATCGACGTATGTGCTGAATATATCAATAATTTCGCCGTTTTTAAACTTTACGGCACCAATCTCGGTTATCTTACAGGACTGGGCAGACAAGCCCGTCGTCTCTATATCAAATACGCAAAATTCATCTTCGGTAAAGTTTGCGTTTGCGTCACCGTAAACAACGCGCGCGGTATCGTCTACAAAATATGCCTCCATTCCGTAAATAACCTTCATTCCGGTCTTTTCGGAAGCATACATCGCCCTCGGGAATGCCTGAACGTTACCGTGGTCTGTTATAGCGATCGCCTTATGTCCCCATTTTTGCGCAAGCTTGATTGCTTCCTCAGGGGCAATGATCGCATCCATTGATGACATACACGTATGTAAATGAAGCTCTACTCTGTGTTCTTCGCTCTTTTCTTCCCTCGAAAGCTTTTTGATCTTGGCAATATCGAGCACGTTCATTACAAGCTCGTTTGCAAATTTATCGAAACGAACGTTACCCCTTACGGCAACGACGTCGCCCGGATTGACCTCACCGACGATCTGTCCCTCGTGCGACTCAAGCACCATCTTACAGAATATTGACGCATCGTTGTCGGTAACTGCAAATTCAAATATGATCTTATCACCGTTTCTGTTTTCCTTCGACTCTGCGTGGAAGACCTCACCGAATATTACGACCCTTCGCAAGGGCTTATCCAGACTACGCATCGGGATCGGGTCAAGATCAAACTTTTCTCCGAAAATGAACTCTGCCTCAGACGTATCGAAATCGGTATCTCCGACGTGAATAATACCGCCTTCAAGTTTTTCGAGCACGTTTTCTTTTTCCCCGAGTGCAGTTACTCTTTCAAGATTTTTTGTTTCCTTCTTTTCCTCCGCAGGAGGCTCAGTCTTCTTTATTTCCTCGTATTCCTTGGCAAGTCGATTGATCTCTGCGGCATACTGCTGCTCTCTTTCTTTGATCACAGCCGCAAAGTCATAATCGGAATTCTCGTCCCTTTTAATATCGACCTTGTAAGAAAGCCCGAATTCCTCCATGATAACTTCGGAAACCATCTCCGGCGTTTTCGCACTGTACAAAAGCTCGATTCCGCCGTTTGTAAACGAGATCTCTATATTGATATGACCCTCTGTCATATCAAGCTTATAATCATTGAAAAATCCTCTTGAGATAGCGCCCCTGTGTCCCGCTTCGAGCAAAAGCTCGTCCACGTAGTCCTTATTAAACAAGGAAGCATCATATTTGGGAATGATCCGTACGATATTCAAAGCGTAACACTGTCTTATTGCCGCCTCAATGGCATAAAGTTTGCGCTTTGGAATCAGACGATCAAAAGAAACCTCCGCCTGAACAATCTTATGCTCGCGGTTGATAAGAACGTTTTTGACGATTCCCTTTTCAAGTATATCTTTATAAATCTCCTCGGGCTCATATCTGTTAAACAATTGAGCTAAAGTTTTTTCCATATTACAATTCACCGTATATTATAGTTTTTTAATCTCCTCGATAAGCTCATCGATAATTCTGCTCTCGTCAATTTTTCTGATTACTTTTCCCTTTTTGAAAAGAACAGCCTCACCGACACCGCCTGCAATACCGATGTCACATTCCCTTGCTTCGCCGGGACCGTTTACAACACAGCCCATAATGGCTACGTCGATCTTTCTGTCGACCGAAAGCTCGGATGCCCTTTTTTCAAATTCGTTTGCAATTGAAATAATATCAATTTTTGTTCTTCCGCAGGTAGGACAGGATATGATATTTATTCCCTTTTCCTCATTGATTCCAATCGCCGAAAGAATAGCTTTACCCTCGCGTATCTCTTCCGTAGGGTGTGCGGTAAGAGATACTCTTATCGTATCACCGATTCCGTCAAGCAAAAGTCCACCTATCCCTGCCGCCGATTTGATAACACCCTTATGTACGGTTCCCGCCTCGGTAACACCGAGATGAAGCGGATATTCGGTCTTTTCTGCAAGTATTCTGTTTGCTCGGATCATATCGCCGACACGCGAAGATTTTACAGCAAGAATAATATCGGTAAAATCAAATTTTTCAAGCAAGGATGCATGATAGATAGCACTTTCAGCAAGAGCCTCTCCCGACGGTCTGCCGTATTTATCAAGTATACTCTTTTCAAGTGATCCGCTGTTTACACCTATTCTGATAGGAATATTCTTTAAAACACAAGCATCGACGACAGCCTTTACTCTGTCCTCGCCGCCGATATTACCGGGATTTATCCTGATTTTATCAGCACCGGCATAAGCCGCCTCGATCGCCATCTTGTAATCAAAATGAATATCGGCAACGATTGGAATATTAATATCGGACTCTTTAAGTCTGGCGACAGTTTTTACGGCATCCATATCGGGCACTGTCAATCTTACTATATCACATCCGCAGTTTTCAAGCTCCCTTATCTGTCTGTAGGTAGCATCAAAATCCGAGGAATCGGTATTTGTCATCGACTGTACGGTGATCTTCGAATCGCCGCCTATATAAATATTACCGAGTTTGATTTTTTTTGATAAACGTCTTTCCATAAAATCACCGTCTAAAATAGATTTCTAACATCATTAAAGCAGACGAATGCCATCAAAACCAATAAAAGCATCAGTCCGACAAAGTGGATCATACCCTCTACCTCGCGTTTTACGGGTTTACGGAAAATAAGCTCGTATAGCATAAATACAAATCTGCCGCCGTCAAGTGCTGGGAGAGGAAGCATATTAAATATACCAAGATTCAAGGCAAGCAACGCCACCAGATTAAGAAGATAATAGGGGCCTAACTTCACCGCATCACCGATCGCCGAGGTAACCCCGATAGGTCCCGACATTTGCTCAACTCCTACGTCACCCGTAACAAGCATGACAAGCGACTTCCATATCATACTGACCGTCGACATACTGTAATAGTAAGTATGCTTCAAAACACCGGTAAAGCTCTTTTTTGCGGGAGAAACGTAAAAATCAACTACACCGAAGACCATACCGTTTTCGGTATCTCTTGCAAAGCATACGTCATCCAACACGACTTTTTCGCCGTTTCTGATAACAGTGACGTCTACAGGCTTTTTGCCCTCAAACATGATCGCCTCGACAAGATCGCGGTCGATGTGTACATCCTGATCGCCGATCTTTACAATTCTGTCGCCCTCCATTACACCGTAATCGCGGAGCTTGGAAGGAGTCAAAACTCTCACGTTTTCAAACTCAATTCTTTCACCGTCACGAATAACCGCAATGTTTGTAGGCTCACTGTATCCGAGCAGTCTTTCCATAGCCTTGTTATAATCGATCTCTACTGTATCGTCGCCGATTTGTACTATGGTATCAGTTTCCCGAACGCCGAATTGCGTCAATTCCGTCACCCTATCGAGCTTAGACACAATGTTGCTCCCGAGATCATTTGAAGAGACAACGATTATGAAAACCGTCAGAATACCGACAAGCACGTTCATAAATGCACCGGCAGAAACGATTATCATTCTCTGCCAAACAGGCTTATTGTTCAAAGCATTTTTATCCTCGCTGTCCTCATCCTCACCGACCATACTGACGTAGCCGCCAATAGGAAGAAGGCGCAAAGAATATAATATATTCGTCTTTTTTGACGTCCAAGAAAAAATCTTCGGACCCATGCCGAGGGCAAACTCGTTTATTCCTACCTTAAACATTCTTGCCGTAAGATAGTGTCCGAGCTCGTGAATAAAAATCAAAAACCCAAAAATGAGTATCGCTATTATTATAGTCAAATTATTACCTCTTTTCGGTAGTTCGGTCAAATAATACCGTTTATTCGGCGCACTGCCGCTCTTGCCTCTATATCTGCCGCCTCGATTTCTTCAAGAGTTGGCGATTCTATATTTTTATATCCCAAAACAACTGCCTTTACACTGTCCATAATATCGGTAAAAGAGATCTTGTGATCTAAAAAAAGATACACAGCCTCTTCATTCGCACCGTTGAGTACAGCGGGAATCAGTCCTCCCATTCTCATAGACCTGTACGCAAGATCAAGGAGAACAAATGTCTCTTTGTCAGCCTCGGCAAAAGTCATTTTACCCACCTTTGCCAGGTCAAGCTTTTCCTGAAGTCCCTCGTATCTGTCGGGATAGGTCAAGGCATACTGAATACAGGTACGCATATCGGGCACGCCCATCTGTGCCAAAACAGCATTATCAATATATTCCACCATCGAATGTATTATACTCTCTCTGTGAACAACAACGTCGATCTTGTCAACGGGGACATCAAAAAGATGACATGCCTCGATAACCTCGAAGCCCTTGTTCATCAATGTAGCAGAGTCGATAGTGATCTTTTTTCCCATATTCCAGGTAGGGTGAGCCAATGCCATTTCGGGAGTAATACCGACAAGCTCATCCCTCTTCTTACCAAAGAAAGGACCGCCCGATGCGGTCAAAATAAGCCGGCTCACCTGCTTTGCGGGATAGCCTTCAAGACATTGAAAAATTGCACAATGCTCACTGTCGACAGGCAAGACCGAAACGCCCTTATCTCTCGCCTTTTGCATTACGATGCTTCCCGCCGTAACAAGTGTCTCTTTGTTTGCAAGCGCAATATTCTTACCCGATTCTATAGCGGCAAGTGTCGGACGTAGACCCGCCTTTCCGATTATCGAATTCAAAAACATATCGCACTTGACCTCAAAAGCAAGCTCCTCGATCGACCTTTCACCGCCCACGATCTTTGTGAAAGTGTCGGCAACTCTGTCCTTCAGCTCTTTCGCCTTGTTTTCGTCAAGGAGAGCGCACACCTCGGGAGAAAACTCCCTGATCTGCTCTTCAAGTCGATCGACGTCGCCCCTTGCAGTTAATGCCTTTATTTTTATTTTATGTCTTCTTGCAACTTCTATACTCTGTGTTCCGATCGAACCCGTGGAGCCGAAGATCGCAACGCTTTTTTCAAAGCCGCTGTCAAAAGCCATAGGAATATACCTCGTTTACACTACTTCGTAAAACAAACGGAATATCTTTGAAAGGTCAAACATCCAAAGTACAAAGGGGGCTGCCGCAATCACAGAGTCACAACGGTCAAGAATTCCACCGTGTCCCGGCATAATATTTCCATAGTCCTTAATTCCGAATTTTCTCTTAATAAGCGAGAAAATAAGGTCACCGCACTGGGAAACGACCGACAAAACGACACCGACAAGAACAAACGCAAGATAATTTGCCTTTATTCCATCTGCAAAACAGCTTACCAAAAATCCGTACAAAACTAACGAGAGTGTGCAGAATACAACGCCGCCGATAGCTCCCTCTATAGTCTTTTTGGGGCTTACTTCGGGAATAAGCTTGTGCTTTCCGAAGAAATAACCGGTAAAATATGCAAAAATATCGGTCATCCAAGGGCAAAGAAATACCAAAAGGTAAATATACTCACCGTATTGATAATCTCTCAAAATCGTAATACTTGAAAAACCGTTTACGATAAAGCAAACGGTAACGTAAACAAGTGCCATAGCCGAAACATCCTTCTTGCCCTTCGAAAAAACGGCGATTACCGCAAGATAGAATACGTATACTACAAAAACCTTATGCGCAAAGTTGAAAAAAGTTGCCTCGTCGGGATACCACTTTGCAAGAATCGGCATTGCTGCACCTATCAGACAGGATGGGATCAAGATAAACAAATTCTTTTCGCCAAGACACTTCAACATTTCGTATACGCCAAGGCACGCTCCGAATGCCATAAGACAGGCAAATGCGTATGTATGCGAATAAAAAAGAAAGGGTAAAAGTATCGCCGTCGCCACTATCGAACTAATAATTCTTGTTTTCATTTTTTGTAAATTCTCCGTTATTTCAATACAATGCTAAAATAAAAAATCAAACAACAGCACCGAATCTTCTGGTGCGTTTATAAAACTCCTTGACTGCAAGATCAACGTCGCTTTCCGAAAACTCGGGCCAAAGAACATCGGTAAAATAAAGCTCAGAATAGGCCCCCTGCCACATCAAAAAGTTCGAGGTGCGTATTTCCCCCGCAGTCCTTACAATAAGATCGGGAGGCGGACAGTGAGCAGTATAAAGATTTTCTTCAATATCATGCTCGGTGACCTCCGTCTTTCCCTGAGCGATAAGTCGATTTACGGCGTGGACGATCTCGTCTCTTCCGCCGTAATTCAATGCCACATTCAATATCTTATGGTGGGAAGCAGAATCTTTCTCGGCTTTTTCAAGACGTTCTTTAAGCTCTGCGGGAAATCTGCCCTTGTCTCCAAGAAAATGAACCTGAATATCGTCTTTATCCATTACCGTATAAAGATAATCTATGTACTGACCGAGCAGCTCCATTATTGCATTGACCTCTTTTTCGGGTCTCTTCCAGTTTTCGGTGGAAAAGGCATAGACCGTTACACAGTTTATACCGATCGAGCCGCAATATCTGACTATGTTCTTCATGGTTTCGGCACCCTTTTTGTGACCGTATTCGCGGGGCATTCCCCTCTTTTTCGCCCATCTTCCGTTGCCGTCCATTATAAAAGCCACGTGTCTCAGGCTTTCGTCAACTTTAATTTCGCTCTGCTTGTTGTTTTTCTTTTTGAAGCCAAACATTATTTTCTCCATATAAAACAAGGGCGTGTGTCAAAAGAAATGACACACACCCGTATTTACTTTGTCAGATATCCATGATTTCCTTTGCTTTACGGGTAGTTACATTATCAATATCCTTGATGTACTTATCTGTAAGATCTTGGATCTCCTTCTCGGACTGTTTCTGCTCGTCCTCAGTCATCTCGCTCTTCTTCTTCATGTCCTTAACCTTGTCATTGAAGTCGCGGCGGATGTTTCTGATCGCTACCTTTGCGTCCTCGCCCATCTTGGAAACCTGCTTGGAAAGCTCTTTACGTCTTTCCTCTGTAAGCTGAGGGAATACAAGACGAAGCATTTTGCCGTCATTTGCGGGCGTAATTCCAAGGTCGGATGCCGTAATAGCTCTTTCAATGCTCTTGAGAGTTGTTGCATCCCAAGGAGAGATAACGATTGTTCTTGCGTCGGTAACCTTAACCTCGGACATCTGGTTGATCTGTGTGGGAACACCGTAGTAGTCAACCGTGATCTTGTTCAAAACAGCGGGATTTGCTCTTCCCACTCTGATGCTTTCAAGTTCGTTCTGGTATGCGGAAATGGATTTTTGCATCTTGCCTTCATATTCTTTTGTTGCGAGTTTCATAAAATTTTCCTCCGTTTATTTTAAACTGATATTTTTTATTATTTCAAAACCGTGCCGATCTTTTCGCCGTTTATGACACGGATTATGTTGTCGGGATCATCGAGAGCAAACATCTGAATGGTAAGCTTGTTTTCAAGACCAAACGATGCCGCCGTCCAGTCAATGGCTTTAAGCCCCTTGTTAAGCACGTCAACGTAGCTAATTTCATCGAGCTTCTTTGCGTTTTTGTCGAGCTTGGGGTCTGCTGTATAGACGCCGTCGATATTCTTTGCCATAAGTACGGCATCCGCATTGATCTCGGCAGCTCTGAGAACCGCACCTGTATCCGTTGAGAAATATGGACAGCCGGTACCTCCGCCGAAAATAACAACCTTTCCCTCTTCAAGATACTTGACTGCATCTCTCTGTGTAAAAGGCTCTGCAATTCTCTGCATATCGATAGCGGTCATTACGACAGCCTCGGCACCTACCTCCTCAAACCCCTGCTGAAGAGCAAGCGAGTTGATAACTGTCGCAAGCATGCCCATATGATCGGCTCTGCTTCTGTTCATTCCGGCACCCTGTCTTCCGCCGCGCCAAATGTTTCCACCGCCGACAACTATGGCAACCTGAACGCCCATTTCAACGCATTTTTTTACGGTAGTGCATACTTCGTTTATAAAATCGTAGTTGAGTATCTCGCCCTTTGCACAATCCTTGGCAAGCGCCTCGCCCGAAAGCTTGAGCAACACTCTTTTATATACGGGTTTGTTTTCAGCCATTACGATCTGCCTCCAAATGATAAACAATATTTGTACTTCTATTTATTTTAACTTAAAAATGCGATTTTGTAAATATGTTTATTTAAAATAATTATATATTATTTAATTTACACATCAACACTTTTATTTTTGCACAAAAAAACGCACTTTTTTTGTGCAAAGTGCGCTCTTTTATTTGTGATTTTTCAGCTTGCAACTTTTATGCCGATGGACGGCACATTCAATGCGTCACAAAGCTTAAGATCTTCTGTAATCCATCGGAGAACAGGAATAGTATTTCGTAAACTGTCTGTAAAAATCGCTGGCGTTTTTGAAGCCCACGCAGTCGGAGACCTCGTTGATGGTCTTGTCGGTCGCTTTGAGCAGTGCCGCCCCAACCTTTGCCCTGAATTTCAGAGTGTAGTTGTAAGGAGACATACCGGTACACTTCTTAAAAATCCTCGTAAAATGAGACTCGCTGAGATTGCATATATCCGCAAGCTCAATAACGGCTATTGACTCGTCAAAGCGAAAGGCGATCTCTTTTAATGCAGGCATTATGTTGTATATATCCGTCTGCTCTGCGTTTCGTATATTTTCCGCCTCGCGTGACTCCTCGGGCACTGCCCCCTTGCGGTTTGTCAAGAGAGAAAAGGTATAGAAATAAAGGGTCGCAAGCCTTTCATATTCTTCTCTTCTTGTCCTGCCCTCAAGCACGATCTTTTTGAGGAGAGAGTTGAGCTCTCCCTCGTTTTCTGCAGTGCAAATACAGCTTTTCGGCAAGACAAGCTCAGGATACTTATTTCTCATTTCAAAGGGATCGAAATAGACAAACTCCCAGTTGCAGTCGCTTCTCTTTATGCTTTTTGAGCAATGTATTATGTCGGGTGCGATCAAAACAGCATCCCCCGCTTTTACTGCATATATATCGTTTTCGAGCAAGAACACTCCGTTACCCGATAGGCAAACACCGATCTGATAACTGGAATGATAGTGCATTGACGGAATGTTGCTGTCAGGAAGCGACGTGTTTTCCGGAAAGCCGAAAAAGCATCTGTTTTCGGGCGGATTGAACGGCGCGTATTCGACCGGATATTCCGTGATCATTATTCTCTTGGGCATTTCTGTCCCTCCGCGATTGCTTTTCAAAATAATCTGTTCTTATATTATACATTTTTTAGTGTATTCTGTCAAGTTTTCGCGAAATTTTGGTATAAAAATGCATTTTTATTGTTATTTACTTGTTAAGATATTTTCTTTTTGTTGCTTCCCCCCCTCTCAAATGCCTTTCCGCCTTATTTTTTTCAAGCACGACCTTCACCTGAGAATAAAGCATGGGATTAATGTATTTCAATTTGCTGATCAGATCCTTGTGAACCGTGCTTTTGCTTATCCCGAAGAATGCCGCAGCCTGCCTGACCGTTGCGTTATTGTCAATAATATATGCCGCAAACGCTTCGCTTCTTTCTCTGAATTTTAAGTTGTATTGATTCATAAAAAACACCGACCTTATAATGTTTGATACAATATATGTCGGTAGGGCAAAAAATATATTTATCTTTTTTTCAAAAACATATTGACATTTCAAAAAAATCGTGTATAATACTAAATGTTGCTTGACAAGAAGCAAATGCGAGAGTGGCGGAACTGGCAGACGCGCACGTTTGAGGGGCGTGTGGATTTACCGTACGGGTTCAAGTCCCGTTTCTCGCACCAAAATCACGGAATACTCGTCAGAGTGTGCCGTGATTTTTTGTTTTGTCAAGAGAAACGGGGCTTGAAGGGGAAGCAAAATGACAGAGGGAGAAAAAAGATATCGCTCATCCCGTCTCGCTACGCGAGCCACCCTTCCCTCAGGAAAGGGCTTTTGGTTAGAACTTTTTCGCTTTGCTTGGAGTATTTTTACGTAAGAATGGGGATAGAAATATTTATATTTCTCCACCGGGTAGCGAATCGGCACGCACCTAAGCCTCTCCCGGCCGGGAGAGGTGGCGGCGAAGCCGACGGAGAGGGATAATGCCAAACAAAGACCTCCACTTGACGGGTAGCAAATCGGCGCATACCAGAGCCCCTTCTTTGGGAGGGGTGTCTCGGTGTAGCCGAGACGGGGTGGGGCTTAAAGAGAAGTAACTATACAATAAGCC
>JAFSAM010000037.1 GCA_017441005.1 Clostridia bacterium
GAAGGCGAGAATGAAGGCGAAGGCGAAGATAAAGCAGACGAAAAGGAAGAAGGCGGAAACGGCTGGATCCTTTGGGTAGCAATTGCTGCAGGTGTAGTAGTTGTAGCTGCAATCATCGTTGTAGTTCTTAAGAAGAAAAAGGCGTAAGTCTTAGATTTCGAAAGAATGATTAAATACCGATAAAAAATGTCCCCGGGATTTTTTCTCGGGGATACTTTATTTACTGAATAAGTGTATAAAAACGGCAAATGAAATAATTTTTTTGCCAAAAAAGCAAAAATATATTGCAAAAGTGTTACTTGTTGTATATAATGATAATATACATTTTTTACAACTGAAATGTTGTAATTAAAAAAACAAAAAGGAGATTTTTACGATGAAGAATTTCGCAAAACTTTTGATCGTTGCTGTAGCAGTAACGCTCATCGCATCCTTGTTTGCTCTTACCGCATCTGCGGCTGCAGCACCTGAGTTGGTTGATCCTCGCACACTCACACCTGCAAGCGAAAGAGTAATCTTTATCAAGGATGCTCCCAGAGATGAAAACAACCAGGTAGTAGGCGAGCTCGAAGGCGACGGCTCGGGATCCGATGCAAACAACCCCTTCAAGATCATTGATCACGAGAGCTATGACCCCTCGGCAACATCTCCCAAGAACTATCTCCAGACCGCATTCTATCAGGCAACAGAGCTTTTGAAGGATGAGGGCGGTACGATCGTTATTTGCGGTCCCGTTTATTTTGGTCCCAATGAAGCATACGGTGCTCCCGGTGCAGCTACACAGGACGTATGGACTGTAAAGTACGGCGACAAAACAATTAAGTTCACATCTGTATATGATGGCGTTGACTACAGAGAAACCGCAGATGCAAAAATTATTGTTGACACTCCCGCAGAGATCGGTATTTACGGTCAGTCCATTTGGGAAAACATCGATATCGTTACAGCAGGTACCTACCGTGTACTTTCCTTCAATAACTATGCAACACTCGTTGGCGAAGGCGTAAACTGCTATCCTGCAGACGAAGCTTTCGAAGGCGTTGCAGCTAACTACATCAGCCTTTCCGGCGGTCACAGATACTCCGGCGGTGTTGACCTTACAACAAACTTCGTTGTTCAGTCCGGTACTTACAACTCTATCGTTGCAGGTGAGTGGGGCGTTAACAACCAGAAGAAGCTTAAGGAAGACGGCTCTATCAGCTGGACAAATAACCTCGAAGGTAACACCAGTGCAAACGTTGTGATCGAAGGTACAACGACAGTATACGGCGAGATCAGCGGCACAAACAAGCAGGGTGCTGACTTCTCCGGTAATACCACAATTACAATCAACGGCGGTAACTACGAATGTGATATCAACGTTGTTGGTAAGACAGGTATGTTGAATGCAGACGGCACAGCTACTTTGAAGATCAACGGCGGTAACTTTGCAAACGCATGGTCCATCAACAATGCAGTAGCAGGCTGCTCAAATAATATGCCCGCAGTTTCCATCCTTGATTTCTCCGGCTGGACAGGTGACCTTGCAGGTCTTGCTTATGCAGTAGCAGTAGTAACCGAGTTCTCCGAGATCAAGTTTGCTGACGGTTTGACCGTTGAAAAGGTATTGGAAAACTACGTTGAGCCCACCGAGCCCGCAGAGACCGAGCCCGAGGCAACAGAGCCTGAAGCTACCACTCCCGCAGAGAGCCAGCCCGCTGAGGCAACTGATCCCGTAGAGGAAACAGAGCCCGAAGCAAGCACTCCCTCCGAAGGCGAGAATGAAGGCGAAGATAAAGCAGACGAAAAGGAAGAAGGCGGAAACGGCTGGATCCTTTGGGTAGCAATTGCTGCAGGTGTAGTAGTTGTAGCTGCGATCATCGTTGTAGTTCTTAAGAAAAAGAAATAAGCTGAAAACAGAAAAGTTTTAACTTAAAGTTATTAAGGCAGTACAGTCTTCGGACTGTACTGTTTTTGTTTTTGAAAGGGTTTGAGTGTTGTGGAAAATTACCAAAACGATATGTGTATTATTAATAAAGTGTTGAAAAATGTTGCAAAATAATTGAAAAATAAATTAAATAGATATTGCAAAATGTTAATCAATAGTGTATAATAACATTAGTAAAATTTTGCAACCGAAACGTTGTACTAAAAAACAAAAAGGAGATTTTTACGATGAAAAATTTCGCAAAACTTTTGGTCGTTGCACTTGCAGTAACGATCATGGCATCCTTGTTCGCTCTTTCTGCATCTGCAGCAGCAGCTCCCGAGTTGATTGACCCTAATACACTCACACCCGGTAGCGAAAGAGTACTCTTTATCAAGGACGCTCCCAGAGATGAAAACCACCAGGTGGTAGGCGAGCTCGAGGGTGACGGCTCGGGATCCGATGCAAACAACCCCTTCAAGCCTATCGACCACGAAAGCTTCGACCCCTCTGCAACCTCTCCCAAGTATCACCTTCAGACTGCGTTCTATCAGGCAACAGAGCTTTTGAAGGATGAGGGCGGTACGATCGTTATTTGCGGTCCCGTTTATTTCGGTCTCTATGAAGCATACGGTGCTCCCGGTGCAGCTACACAGGACGTTTTCACAGCAAAGTTCGGTGAAAACACGATCAAGATCACATCCGTTTATGACGGTGTTGACTACAGAGAAACTGCAGGTGCTAAGATCACACTTGCACTTCCCGCAGAAATCGGTATGTACGGCCAGTCCATCTGGGAAAACGTTGATATCGAAACGGCAGATACCTACCGTGTAATTTCTTTCTCTAACTATGCAACTCTCATTGGCGAAGGCGTAAACTGCTATCCTGCAGATGACGCATTCGAAGGCGTTGCAGCTAACTACGTCAGCCTTTCCGGCGGTCACAGATATTCCGGCGGTGTTGACCTTACAACAAACCTCGTTGTTAAGTCCGGTTCTTACAACGTAATCGCAGCAGGCGAATGGGGCGTAAACTCTACTCGTAGATACAACGAGACAGATAACCCCGAATCCGGTATCAAGTCCTCCAACAACCTTGACGGTAACACTTATGCAAGACTTGTAGTTGAAGGAACAACAACAGTATACGGCGAGATCAACGGTACAAACAGACAGAGAGCAGAATTCTCCGGTCAGTCTGAAGTCACTATCAATGGCGGTAATTTTGAGTGCGATATCAACATGGTTGGTAGCACCGGTATGGTTAATACAGACGGTAAGGTTACATTGAAGATCAACGGCGGTAACTTTGCAAACGCATGGTCCATCAACAATGCAACAGCAGGTTGCACAAACAATCTTCCCGCAGTTTCCATCCTCGACTTCTCCGGTTGGACAGGTGACCTTGCAGGTCTTGCTTATGCAGTAGCAGTAGTAACCGAGTTCTCCGAGATCAAGTTTGCTGACGGTTTGACCGTTGAAAAGGTATTGGAAAACTACGTTGAGCCTACCGAGCCCGCAGAGTCCGAGCCCGAGGCAACAGAGCCTGAAGCTACCACTCCCACAGAGAGCCAGCCCGCTGATGCAACTGATCCCGTAGAGGAAACAGAGCCCGAAGCAAGCACTCCCTCTGAAGGCGAGAATGAAGGCGAAGACAAAGCAGACGAAAAGGAAGAAGGCGGAAACGGCTGGATCCTTTGGGTTGCAATTGCTGCAGGTGTAGTAGTTGTAGCTGCAATCATCATTGTAGTTCTTAAGAAGAAAAAGGCGTAAGTCTTAGATTCTGAAATAATTACTGGGTAACAGAAAAATCCCCGAGAGTATTTCTCTCTCGGGGATTTTTTGATTCTCTTTGTTTCATTTTTTTGAATAGCTGCAACCACAATAGTTCTGTCGGTACAGACTGTATTTTTGTGAAAGCTCAATAGAGCGCTTGTAGCCGTTTTTCTTTTTGAAATCCGAAAAAAGCCAATTCGTTTTACTGTTTTCGGCAAGATTTTTCCCGATATTATTAAGTCTTTCTGCGTCTTTATGCGGACTGATCGAAAGTGTTGTGGAAAAGAAATCGAATCCTCTTTCTTCGGCTGTCAAAAAAGTCTTTTCAAGCCGTATTCTGTAGCAGTCGGTACATCTTGCCCCCCTTTCGGGCAGGTCTTCTCTGCCGAGTGCGATCATATCAAACACTTCGGGCGAGTAATCGGGAATTAGTATTTTCACTTTATTATCAAGACCCATTTCTTTTACAAGCCTTTTAAGCTCGTTGGCTCTGAAAGCAAATTCTTCTTTAGGCGCAATATTAGGGTTGAAGAAAAATAAAGTTATATCAAAAATATCTGATAAATATTCAAGCACGTAGCTTGAGCAAGGCGCGCAGCAGGCGTGCAAAAGCAGAGAAGGCTTGGTTGGTTGGTTTTGTATACTTTTTATCTGCTCATCGAACAGGATTTGATAGTTTTCTTTTTGTTGCATTTTTTGTGTACCCTTATGTAAAAATAATAACTGTTTACGAGTATATTATATTACTTGCAAGCACAAAAATCAAGCCAAAAAGTGTCAAAAAATAATACAAGTTCGTTGACAAGAAATAAAAAATATGATATTATATATATTGATTATGGATTTTTTGCGAGGCGCATTTTATGGAACGGTTACTTGAAATATTGAATATTACCGATTGGGCGAGTGCAGGCATTCAGCTGATCGGATATGCCGCCCTTATTTTGGCGCTTGTTGCATACCAGATGAAGACCCAGAAGCGGATAGTGCTTATACAGCTTTTGAGTTGCACTTTGTTTACCATACATTTTGCGTTGCTTGACGATGCATTCACGGGTGCGCTTTTGAACTTGATCGCGGCAGTAAGGTGTATAGTGTTTGCAAACAAGGACAAAAAATGGGGAAAGAGTAACTGGTGGATCGTGTTTTTCTCAATCGTGAGTGTGGCTGCCGTTGCATTTACATGGACGGGAATGCTCGATATTTTGCCGATGCTCGGTATGATTCTTACGTCGATTGCGTGGGGGATAGAAAAAGCCTGGCTCGTAAGACTGATCTCACTGCCAAGCTCGCCGCTTTGGATAATATATAATCTGAGCAAGGGGTCGATGGCGGGGGCATTTACCGAGGTTTTCGTTATGATCTCCATAATATCCGCTATGATAAGACTCGACCTGCCCAAGAAAAAGAAGGGCTGAAAATAAAAAAATGGAGCCGATGGTGGGGATTGAACCCACGACCTGCTGATTACGAATCAGCTGCACTACCACTGTGCTACATCGGCGAACCGTTTTGTATTATAACATAAGCCAATTAGTTTGTCAAGAGGAATTATTGATGAAACTTACAAACATAGGGACGGTAAGGTCCCTGATGGAAAAGCATGGGATCAAGTTTCAGAAGAAGTTTGGACAGAACTTTCTGATAAGAGAAGAGATACCGATACGGATAGCCGACGAATGCGGTGCGGGCAAGGACGATTACGTTCTTGAGATAGGCCCGGGGATAGGAACTCTGACAAGAGAGCTTTGTCAAGTTGCGGGCAAGGTTGTTGCCGTAGAAATAGACAGTGGACTGATACCCGTTCTTGAAGAGACTTTAGCTGATTTTGACAATGTCGAGGTAGTAAATTCCGACGTAATGAAGCTTGATATAAAAAGCTTTTTCGAGGAAAAATTCGGCGACAAAAACGTTTACGTTTGCGCAAATCTACCATACTATATAACGACTCCCATAATTATGCTTTTGCTTGAGAGTCGACTGCCCATCAAAAAAATGACCTTTATGGTACAAAAAGAGGTAGCTGACAGACTTTCTTCGAATTCGAGGGAAGGGGATTACGGTGCTGTAACAGCGGCCGTGAGCTATTACGGTAGGGTAGAAAAGCTGTTTAACGTAAGTGCAGGCAACTTTATGCCTGCTCCGAAGGTCGATTCTGCTGTAATACAGATAACGCTGTATGACAAGCCGCCGGTCAGCACGTCAGACGAAAAACTGTTTTTCAAAGTGATAAGAGCTGCATTTGAACAGAGGCGGAAAACACTTGTGAACGCATTGAGCGGCAAGGTCGATATATCAAAAGAGGATATATTGAATGCAGTCACGTCGATCGGACTCGACCCGAATATCAGAGGCGAAAAGCTCGATATTGCAGACTTTGCACGACTTTCGGACGAGATAAAGAGAATACAGTCGGAGAGATGAAAATTTCTTCGGTTAGTTATAAATCAGTAAAAAATAAAAAATATTTATATTTAATTGGAGGCAAAACCAAATGACAACCAACAAGTATGTAAACGAATGGATCAAAGAAATGGCTGAACTTACTTGCCCCGACAAGATCGTATGGATCGACGGATCCGACGAACAGAGAGAGGCACTCCGCGAAGAAGCATGCGCTACTTCCGAAATGTTCAAGCTCAACCAGGATAAGCTTCCCGGTTGCTATCTCCACCGCACCGCTGTAAATGACGTTGCGCGTGTAGAAAACAGAACCTTCATTTGCACAGAGACCAAGGAAGAGGCAGGAAACATCAACAACTGGATGGCTCCCGCAGAAATGTACGAAAAGCTCAGAAAGCTCTACAAGGGTAGCTACAAGGGCAGAACAATGTACGTTATTCCTTATTCAATGGGTATTCCCGGATCTGACTTTGCAAAGATCGGTATTGAGCTTACAGACTCTATCTACGTAGTTCTCAATATGCTTATTATGACCAGAGTAGGCACAAAGGTGCTTGCGGCACTTTCTGATGACGATGCAGGCTTTATCAAGGGCCTCCATGCAAGAGCAGACCTTGATGAAGAGAACAGATACATCGTTCACTTCCCCCAGGATAACACGATCTGGTCCATCAACTCCGGTTACGGCGGCAACGTTCTTCTCGGTAAGAAGTGCTTTGCACTCCGTATTGCATCCTACCTCGGCAGAAAAGAGGGCTGGATGGCAGAGCACATGCTCATTCTCGGAATTGAATATCCCGACGGCGAGATCAAGTACATTTCCGCTGCATTCCCCTCCGCTTGCGGTAAGACAAACCTCGCGATGCTCATTCCCCCCGAAATCTACAGCAAGCAGGGCTACAAGGTATGGTGCGTAGGTGACGATATTGCATGGCTCCGTGTCGGTGCTGACGGCAGACTTTGGGCAGTTAACCCCGAAAACGGCTTCTTCGGCGTTGCTCCCGGTACAAACGACAAGTCCAACCCCAACGCGCTCAAGACAACAATGCGCGACACCATTTTCACAAACGTTGTTCATAACCTCGATGACAATACAGTATGGTGGGAAGGTCTCGACAAGAATCCTCCCGCAAACGCACTCGACTGGAAGGGCAACAAGTGGGATTATACAAAGTACGACAAGAAAGACAAGTCCACTTGCGGTGCACATCCCAACTCCAGATTCACCTCCATGGCGATCAACTGCCCCTGCATTTCCTCCGAGTTCAACAATCCCGCAGGCGTACCCATTTCTGCGATCGTATTCGGCGGCAGACGTGCAAAGACAGCTCCCCTGGTATATCAGTCTCGTGACTGGAATAACGGTGTATTTGTCGGATCTATCATGGCATCCGAAACAACTGCGGCTGCAGCAGGTGCTGTCGGCGTAGTACGTCGTGACCCCATGGCAATGCTTCCTTTCGCCGGCTACAATATGGGAGACTACTTCAAGCACTGGATCGAAATGGGCACCAAGATCACAAACAAGCCCCTCATTTTCAATGTTAACTGGTTCCGTACAGATGATGAAGGCAACTTCATTTGGCCCGGCTTCGGTGACAATATGCGTGTACTTCTCTGGATCCTTGCTCGTTGCGAAGGTAAGGTAGACGCTGTTGAGACCGCGATCGGTTATGTACCTAAGGCTGAGGATATCAACATTGAAGGACTCGATATCGACATTGACGTTGTAAAAGAGCTTCTCACTGTTGACAAGGCAGTATGGAGAGAAGAGATTGGCGGCATCAAGGAGTTCTATGCGAAGATCGGCGACACCGTTCCCACAGAGCTCAAGGCAGAGCTTGCTGCTCTTGAAGCAAACCTTGCATAACAATATAATGCGTCTTAGGAGCTATGGTTTTTCCGTAGCTCCTTTTTTATGCTCTTGATAAAAGAGGGAATATCTGTTATAATGATTACAGTGTGATGGGTAAGAGGTGAAAAAGGTGAACGTGTTTGTATGTCTCGATGACAATAACGGTATGATGTTCAACAATAGGCGACAGAGCCGTGATTCTTCGGTCAAAAGGGTTATCCTTCAAATGGCGAAGGGGAAAAGATTGTTTATGAATAAATATACCGGTAAGCTTTTTGCGGGGGCTGACATTGTGATAGATGACTGTTTTCTGAAGCTTGCGGAGGAAGGCGACTGGTGCTTTGTTGAAAACGAAAGCATTGCCGAGCACTTTGACAGAATAGAGAGCTTGGTTGTTTTCAGGTGGAATAGAGTCTATCCGTCGGACAGGAGACTTGATATAGACACCGGGAAAATGGTGCTTGAGGAAAGCTTTGATTTTGTGGGTAGTTCCCACGATAAAATAACTTGTGAGATATGGAAAAAATGAGAAAAGTTAATTTGTTATTATGTCTCCTTTTTGCGTGCTTGATTTTGTTTGGCTGTAGGTTGAACGCTCCTTATAGAGCACCTAAAGAAACGACGGTTGAAAACGTATGTGAAAATGGGTATTTCGATTATTATGAAGTACCGCCGTATGACGGCAGTATGCCATACGTTACCGTAAACAGCAACGTGCCGTTTTTTGAGGAAGCTGACTATACGACCGATTCTTATGAAAGCTATGGAAACCTCGATGCCTTAGGCAGATGTACCGTTGTGTGGGCAAGTATTGGTAAGGATCTTATGCCTACCGAGGAGCGCGGGTCGATAGGCTCTGTTAAGCCGACCGGATGGCATCTTGTAAAATATGACTGTGTGGACGGTAATTATTTGTATAACAGGTGCCACTTGATAGGGTATCAGCTTACGGGCGAAAATGCTAATGAGCTAAATCTTATAACGGGCACAAGATATATGAATGTTCAAGGAATGCTGCCTTTCGAAAACATGGTAAGCGACTACGTAAAAGAAACGGGGAATCACGTTTTATACCGCGTAACACCCGTGTTTTTGGATAACGAGCTGCTTGCTCGGGGTGTGTTGATGGAAGGGTGGTCGGTAGAAGACGAGGGCGACGGTGTTTGCTTCAACGTTTTTTGCTACAATGTCCAGCCGCAGATAAAGATCGACTATCTGACGGGTGAAAGTGAATTTGTCGGAACGGCGTTTGAGGAAAGCCGTGTTGAAGAGGATTACGTTTTGAACAGCAGTTCGATGAAGTTCCATTATCCGTCCTGTTCTTCGGTGGAAAGTATATCCGAGAGGAACAAAAAAGCATATACCGGAACGAGAGAGGAGCTTATAGAAAAGGGATATGCTCCTTGCAAAAGCTGTAACCCGTAATATTATAAAATAAATAAAAAACGCAGAGCCGTGTAATAGGCTTTGCGTTTTTTAGTTTTTGTAATTATGTCAGTTTTGCGGAATAAAACTGCTTATATCGTAGACGGCACTTTTTCTTAATTCAACTCTGTCGCGCGTGTGCTGCGAGAGCTGGATCTTTTCGTAGTCCTCTATGCTGATATCCTTAACGATAAGATGGTTTTCGTCAACAAAGTCTGTATCCTTGAATTTGTTGTTAAGCTTGACCTTTGTGTATGTATTAAATCTGTTTCCGGTTATGTAGAGATCGTTTCCCTTGACCTCGAGGGCTGTGATGTAAATATCCTGAACACCGAGCTCAATATTTGTGCGGCTATACGGTGTGGTACCGTCGTAGGCGATCATATCTCCGTAGAGAATGTCGTATTCGAGCATTTCGAGTTTATCCTGATAATCTTCTTGTTCAGAAAGCTTTTGGTGGATCTTAGTCGTTGTTCCGAGGTTAGAGCCGAGTGCACCGAGGAAATGAGACATAAGCTGATAGCTTGAAAGGGTCTTGTTTTCGCAATCAAGCTCGTAGTTTGCCCAGATGACCCAATCTGTGTGGTATATAGTGCCTTCGGAAAGGTCGCCGTCGTCAAGCTCGATAGTGGGGAAGTGGTCTCCGTATAATAGCACGGCGGTCGGCTCGTCAAAATCAGAGAGATATGCAAGAAGGGCGCCGATGAATGCATCGCTGTCATTGATCTGTTCGATGAAGTACTGATAATTAGATTGGACGTCATCGTCGGAGGAGCCTTCGAAATCGACCTTAATGCTGTCCTCGGTCATATCGACGTCGTCGGGATATTTGCCGTGCGCCTGAACTGTAACCGTAAATATAAAGTCCTTACCTTCGGTTGAGTTGAGGCAAGATATAATGTGCTCGGTAAGCACCTTATCTTTTGCCCAGCCGAGCTCGTTTTGTTCGGCACCGTACATCATTTCAAGGGAGGTGAAGGTGTCGAAGCCGAGTGACGAATAAACGAACAGTCTGTCGTAGAAGGTCGCTGTATGGTTGTGCAGTGCGTGTGCGGTATAGCCGTAATTTTTTAGGGTGAAGGCAGGCGATTCGCAGGTAGCTGTCTGCATAATCGTTTTGTATGGGTATTCACCGGGCCCGAAGTGGTCGAGGTTCATACCTGTTAGTATTTCAAATTCAGTGTTCGCCGTACCGCCGCCTATCGATGGGACCTCAATAAGACCGTGCGGATAATTGTTTTTCAGATAGGTGAGATTGGGGACAGGGTCTGTTTCGGTGCGAAGCGGAGTGATCCTGTTCACATCGAAGAAGGACTCAAGCTGAATGACTATGATATTCGGTGTGTTTTCGGGGGGGACATTGTTTTCGAAGTCGATCTGCCTCAGGATATCCTCTACCGTGTCGGGAGCGTATTCCTCGGGCTCGTCGATTCCGGTGTCGAAAATGCTGAGTGTGAAGCAGTAGGCGAAGCCGTAGTCCTTGTATGCTTTGTTGATGTTAGGGAAAGATCTGCAAAGGAGCCCCGTTGAGTTTCCGATAAAGCCTGCCAACATTGTGATCGCTACGACCGATATGAGGAAGATGCTGTTGTGTTTGAAGTCGACCTTTGATTTTGGATTCTTTCTCCAGAAAAAGATGAGCAGTGCAATGAAAAGCAGGATGCCGGCTATGATGAGCAACAGTTGAAACAGGTTGAGATAGATGTCTATAATACCCATCATATTGACCACCATAGAAAAGTCGGTGGCGGAAAAGGGAGTCAGCCTGAATATAAGGATAATACAGTTTGTTACGGTAAGCGCAAGCCAAACGGTCGAGACGACGGCAAGGGCAAACCCTTTTCTCGGGAAAAAGAGTGCGATCGAATATGTAAGCAGGATTATAAGATAGTTAAACAGGAACGAGTAAGGTGATTTAAAGAGAAAAACGATCGGACCGAATACCGAGTGTCGCGAAAGAGCCTCTCCGAGGTAGAGCATAAGAAACGAGATAAACAGACATCTGAGAAACGGATGAAGTCTGAAATAGGAGAGACATTTTCTCGGGAATTGCTTGACTTTTTTTAAAATGTTTTTAAAATTTTCTTTTGTTTTGGCGTTCATTTTTTGATCCTTTTGTGGTTGTTTAGTGCTTTTGTAAAGCAAAAAATATGAGTAATTGTATTTGTCGGTGAAAAAAAGTGCAATGGGCCGAATCTATTGACAAAGGACATATAATAGTATATAATATATGTGTGTCTCTATAGAGATACAACGGCATTTTCGGCTCCGTAGAAAAGACTATACCACCATACTTTTAATAAAATGTTAACAAAAGCAGTTTTTTTGTTATTTTTATCGACTTTTTTGTAATTTAGTTTAAATGAGGCGGCGGATTTTGAGGTTTTGCGGAGTGTGAATATACGGAGGAAAGAATGGCTTTATATCGATTTGCTGGTCTTTATTTCGAGATGAATCCACATTTTGATCGGATAAAAAGGCAGGCAGAGAAGTATTTGTATAAAGGTGACGTGATTCCCGATGAGATATTTGACATAGACATACCTTATGAGCGTGTAGTACGTAATTCGGTACATTATCCGGGCTTGACTTACGAGGAGTGCGAGTATTTGGGAAGCGGCCATAGATTTGCATGCCGTTTGCTTTCGAAAGACGGCTTCGTGCTTCACTCGTCAGCGGTTGCGTATGACGGAAATGCGTATCTTTTTTCGGCTGATCCGGGAGTGGGAAAGTCTACGCACACGAAGTTTTGGCAGGAGTGCTTCGGTGAAGACAAAGCGGTGATCATTAACGATGACAAGCCTGCCGTAAGAGAGTTCGACGGTGTGTTTTGTGCGTCGGGGACTCCGTTTTCGGGAAAATACGATATAAGTGCCGATGTGACAGTTCCGGTGAAGGCGGTATGCTTCATTCACCGATCTGATGAGTGCGAGATAAGGCGGTTGGAACCGTCAGAGGCGCTTGGGTTGATTATCAGGCAGATAATAAATCCGGACGAGGAAGAGGCACTTGATACACTTTTTAAAACGTTGGATAGATTTCTTGCAAAGGTCCCGGTGTATTCGTTGGGGGTCAAACTTTCCCCCGAATCCGCTCGGTTTGCATACAGCGAGCTGAGCAAACAGGCATAGAAAGTATGCCTTTCGATCAAGACCGTATCGGTCGCAAAAGCGGCCGAAAAAATATATACGGAAAAATATGGAGGGAAAAACCATGAAAAAAATGTCCAAATTGTTTTTGGTAGTTCTCGCAGTTGTAATGGCAATGTGCATTTCAACCGTGGGAGCATCGGCTTCTGCTCTGGAAGATGAACCGATTGAGGTTACTTTTACAGAAGCTGACGACGCGGCAACAGTTTTGACTTCTGCTATCGAAACAGCTGAAGCAGACGGCATAACCGTTGTTATTAAACTTAACGCCAATATGGTCTTCACAGAAGACGTTACTATTGGTGAATCTAAAGAAACCCACAACGGCCTCGTTAAAGTCGAATCCGCGGTGGACTCTGAGGGGGCTCCCCTTTACGGTATTGAAGTAGCATACGATACCCTCGTAAACTGCTACGGAAACTTTGCTTTCGACAATATCCAGTACATTTACAACATTCCTGCAGGAACAAGCTACTCCTGGTCGAGCGGCGGTTGCTTCCAGTTCACCGAAGGTCTCGGTGTTTGGGGTGAAAACGGCGTTATCGAATGTACACCCGAAAAGAAGCTTCACCTTGCAGGTAAGTTCGAGGTTTACTCCGGTAGCTACCAGTCTCTCAGCGGTAACTACTACAAGTCCGGTGTTGAAGTAGTAAACCCCAGCGTATATGTTGCAGGTGACACTGTATCTGATTACGCTTTCGGCGGTGCTCATAACGGTAATAGCACCAACACCAAGGTCAGCGGCGCATGCACGCTTTACATCGGCGGAGATGCTGTCGTCTCCAAGGCAGCTGTAGGCTCTTGGTACTCTGCTACCAACTCCATCGGCGGCACAGGTACAGTCGAGGGTAATGCCACGGTTAATACCTTAGCTCTTGTTGCAGGTAGTGCAAACACCAACGACTATCCTCTTTACACTCTCAATCTTAAGGGCGGTACGCTCGGTACTGTAAGTGCTGATATGGCAAACTCTCCCGGCGCATGGACTGCGATCAACGGTAAGTTCAATATCACCATGTCTACCGGTTCTATCGGTACTTTCTACGGCGGTCTCCACTCTAACTTTGATAGTGTGTCTTCCGCGAACGCATATACTGTTGCTGCTACAGCAACTAAGTTCTACGGCACGATAGAGATCAACCTTTCCGGCTCTCCCGCGATTGGAACCTTCTACGGCGGTTCTTTCCTCCGTGCAGCAGGCTCTATCCATGATGCTGACGTTACTATCAACGTTAACGGCGCAGCACTTTCTTTGGGCGCTGATTTCTATTCCGGCTCTCGCTTTGGCAGTAACTTTACTTACAAGCAGACAGGTGTTGATGACGGCAACGGCGGAAAAACAACAGTTTCTACTGCGATCGCAAACGTTGACTGTGTTCACTCGGGCGATACCACAGTTAATTTGTTGGACGGCTCCCGTGTTCTTCATAACACCAATACCGCAAGCGGCAGAGGCTTCTACTGCGGTTCTTATGTAGGTGCTGCAGACGGTGTTCACTCCGGTGACATCACAGTTAATGCAAAGATCACAGAAGGCAGCACTGCAACTTACTCTATTGAGCTTTCCGATACGCTCTGGCTTGGCTCCGGTCTCAGAAGCACACGCGCTAAGCACACAGGTAAGATCACAGCAACTCTTGAAAACGTATATGCAAATCTCAAGACAGGCTCTTGGGGTGCATTTGCAGGCGGTTCTTATGTAACAGGTGCAAATGCAGATCATGTAGGTGCATCTGACGTTACTGTTAAAAATATAAGCACTACTCACAAGGGCTTTGTAGGTGCTTCTTACCTCAACAGCTCTACAGCTAAGCACAGCGGAAATTCCGTACTTACACTTATCAATGTAACCAAGAACAGCGGTAACATCCTCGGCGGTTCCGTACTCGGTGCTGCAGGCTGTAACCACACAGGTCATTCCAAGCTCGTTATCAAGTATGCAGGTACATACGGTACATCCAGTGGCGCACCTGTAATCGTAGGCGGCTCTTTCTTCAATACTAATAACGTAACTCACTCCGGCGGTTCCACACTTGAAATTTGGGGCTCCATTGCAGATGAAAACGGTGTATATCCTTCCACCCTTGCTTTCTACAGCTATGTTCAGGGTGCTTCCGCAACAAACTCCAAGATCGGTGTACACGACGGTGACACATATCTCATTTTGAGAGACCTTAACAATGACAATGGCACAAATGCCGACAACTTCTCTTCTACAAACAGATTCTACGGCGGTTCCGTAATGTCTTATACCGGTGATGCTACTGCAATTTCCGAGATCAAGGGCAATACTACAGTTATTCTGCGTAGATGTGAAATGCCTTATATAATCTTCGGCGGTTCTTACCTTGACGGTAACAACGTACAGAGCGGTAACTCCAAGATCATTCTTGAGGGTAACATTGCTCTCAATGCTGACGGAACCGAATCCGAAGGCACAGGCTACAACATCATCAGAAGCCAGATCAGAGGCGGCTCTAACGTAGCAGGCTGGATCAGCAATTCTGCAATCGGTAAACCCGCTCACACCGGTACAACCGGCGTTGACATCATTGCAGGTTCTTATGCAAGCGGCGCTCCCATTACCCACAAGACAGTATTGTACACGAGAGTTTACGGCGGTAACGAGTACAACGCAAGAGTTACCGACCAGCAGACGAGCGACGCTACGATCACATTTGTAAAGGGTACTGTAAACTACGGCGGAACACCTGAGATCATCCCCGGACCTATCTACAACGGTCAGGTAGCTCGTACATCTACTGCAACAGCAGAAAATATGCCTACCTTCAAGACTGTTATTAACCAGGGTGCATACTTCGGCGGTGCACTTTATGCAGGTGGATATATCGACTATAATACCAATACAAACTACTATAACCACAGCGCAATTATCATCAACGGCGGCGCAGGAACCAAATTTGTTGTAGGTCACAAAATAGCTGACTCCTCCAGACACGCAACACACGTTGGTAACTCTGTATTCGAGATCGGTGCATCCGGTTATACAGGTGCAAACGCTACAGTTTCCGCTACGGATATCAACACCACCCGTGCAGAAGGCTACAAGGCTTACATCAAGTTCCTTGATGCTCCTTCTAACATTTCTTCATGGACTGTTTCCGGATTCGACGTACTCGACCTTTACAGAAGTACCGGCGATGTATCGACAATTACCGCTAAGGTAACTGCAACAACTACGTTCAATCCTTTCGTAGACGGTGTAACAGTAACACTTTCCAACAAGAGCATTGCAAACGGTACCAAGTTCGCTGACTTTATGAAGGGTCAGACAGTAACTATCGGTACAGACACTTATGCTTACGACGAACTTACGGCAGTTGACGCAATTACCCAGGCTGACAACGCATTCGACTTCTACACCTATCAGTTTGGAGAAGAGCAGAAGATCGATACTCTCGACGTAATCAACAAGGTTAAGGTTGGCGAAGGTGCAGACAGATCCGCAGAGATCACACTCACCAACACCAGCAGAGACACAGGCCTCCAAAATCATATTTCGGGTACATCTCTTACACTCAGCGACAGCATCGCAATCAATATGGCAGGTAAGAACACGTTGTTTGATAACTACACCGACGTAAAGGTAAAGGTTATCTTCAATGGCGAAGAGTACCTCTATGAAGCACCCACAACACAGGGCGACACAACGTTCCAGTATTCGTTTACAAACGTAGGTCCTCAGATGATGGGCGACGTA
>JAFSAM010000038.1 GCA_017441005.1 Clostridia bacterium
CAGACCGCCAACATATATGACTGTGTCATAGCGGTTTATGTCCGTAACATCTTCATAACTTTTTAAATCAATACTGGTGTTTCTGGCGAGTTCTTCTGCGTATTGCTTGGCAGTTCCATATTTAGAACCATAAATAATTATTTTCATTGTCGTTGCCTTCCCTACATATTCTTATTTATTGTTTAGTTGTATTATAGCACAACTTGACTAACAAAGAAAGAGAAAATTATAAACACCCTTAGTTATTCAAAAAACTAAGGGTGTTTTCGTATCTTGTTGTACTGTCCTTTAGAGTACGACTCTTATGAATGCATCTTTTTTATGTTTATTTATTTCTTCTTTTTCTTGAGCACAATTGCCGCAACTATTGCAATTACGACAACAATACCTGCAATTATGCAGATCGTTATGATCGCACCTGAGCTTTCGTCTTTGTCGGACTTTTCGTCATCAGTCTTGTTACTTTCTGTAGGTTCTGTGCTTTCTGAATCAGACTCGGAAGGTGTAGATTCAACAGGTGTGCTTTCGACAGGATCTGTTTCGGGCGTTGCCGATGCATCCACAACGGCAATATCGATACCAAACTGGTTTTCTTCGAGGAAGTATGCATTGTTTACGGTAGATATGTATTCAACGTCGATGTGGCTTCCGTCTTCGGAGAAATAGAGCATTGCTACAAGTCCCGCACCGCCGTATGTCTTGTCGGTGTGCTGAGGGTCAATAAGCATCTGTGTAACAAGGTTGCCGTTTTCGCCCTTGGACTGTTTTGTTACGATTTTGTCGTATGGATCGTGGCCCGAAAGAACAAGTACGATGTTCTTATGCTTCTTGACAAACTTGTTCCAGATATCGTCACCGTCGTTGTAGCCGCCGCATTTTGTGGCAGGGGCATTATCATTTTCGTCAAGCGTTGTGCCGTCGTGGTAGAGATATACGTGGGTAGTAACGATCACGTTGTAGTCAGGATTTTCTGCTACGATCTTGTTAGCCCACTCAAGAACGTCGTTATTGGGGCCCATATCGAGGTTAACAAGCATATATTTGATATCGCCTACGGTGAACTTGTGGTAGGTGTTGAGCATTGTGTTGTCATAGCTGCCGCTGACCGTAGAGCCGTATTCGGAATAGGGGAAAAATCTGTTCATCATATCAACGGAATCGTGGTTGCCTCTTACGAGAGAGAAGGGGACTTTTCCGTTAAGCTTTTTTATGAGATTCTTTGCCAAAGTCCATTCAGCCTTTGTGTCTTTATCGGTGATGTCACCAAGACCGATCACGTATTCGATCTTTTTGGACTCAATGTTGTTTACTATCCAGTTGTAAAGCTGTGCAAACTGTGTTTGATAGTAGTAAGCGAGTGTCTGGGTATCGCCGACAACCGCGAATGAAAATGCATAGTCTGTCACGGGCTCTTTTTCTACCCAGGGATTGCGTGAGAAGAAGTCTGATCCTTTTCCGTTTTTGTCTTTGATAGTTTTTGCATTTGCAGTGATGTCGTAGGAGCCGATGAGGTTATCCTGATCGTAGCTTCCCGATGCATCTGCTTTGATCTCGTCAGCTGTACGAATGTCGGAATAGACGGTTACATTCTTGATGCTACCCTTGAAGAATTGCTCGTTCTCGGCGCGGTGGTCGCCGCCGATGCACATTTCCGATTTAAGGGTAAGGGTTGCGGGGGATGCCTGGTTGATGGTCTGTTTTGCTTCGCCGTTAATGTAACAGGTTACTGTTTTAGCTGAAGAATCCTTAACGATCGCAATATTTACCCACTCGCCTGTATAGACGTTTACTTTATCAAATATGTAGCTGTGAGCAGTTTGGTTAGCATCGATAAAGTAGAGACGCGGATTTCCGTTTTTGTGGATCTCAAAGCTAACGCAGGCTGTAGTCATATTTTTGAAGTCACCGAAAATAACGCCGCCGCGTGTGGATGCCGAAGTTCCTTTCGGAAATTTTACGGTAGCCTCATAGGTCGAAGGAAGCTTTGAAAATGCGCTTTTTGTCAAAAAAATGTCGTCCCTTGTAAAGGTCGATCCCTCGTTTTCTTCGGCAGAAACCGAAAGGATACCAAAGCAACCGATTACCATGATCAGTGCAAGGAATAAAGCTGTGATTTTTGTTTTAGTCATAGTTGCCCTCCAAATAAATTTATTTATATATATTATACCGAATTTTTAATAAAAAACAAGAGGGTTAGCAAATTAATAGATAAATATTATATTGGTTATAAGAAATCGTCGGGAAAATGTATTTCGATAAATAAAAAAACCGACAGCATATACTGTCGGCTTTTTCAGCACCGATTGGTGGCATTTTACTTTTGGTATGGCGGCGAGGAATGATCCTCGCTTTACAATCGCCTGTGTGTGAATACAGGTTACGCCATCTTTGCAATCAACAGGTACAAGTTCACACACAATGACTGTTGACAGCCTGGCACCCGCAACAGGAATCGAACCTGTAACTAACCCTTAGGAGGGGTTTGTTATATCCATTTAACTATGCAGGCACATTTTCTACAGTATTATAACATAGGAAAAACAAAAATTCAAGTAATTTTTGTATTAATTTTATTTGTTGTTTATGAGGAATAACAGAAAACATTTTTGTGCAAGGGGAGAGAACTGTAAAAAAACATTTTTATATCTTTTTTGTGTGGAATTATGTGGCTTTTTTTGTTTTTTGTTCTTGATTTTTTAATAGTTATCTGATATAATTATTAAGATTAGATAATTATGCGTAAACGTAGGAGTAAGGGAGGAAAAAATGCGCGGTGTAAGAGATTTTTTCTTGTCATTCATTCTGTCGATGTTGGTGCTTGGCGGAGTGACGTTATGGGTTATTAAGAATCCGCCGTCATTCGGTGTAAAAAAACCGACACTTCCTGACAGCACGGTTTCATTGGAAACAGATGATAAGACTAATTTTATTCAAGAGACGTTGACCGATGATCCTGCGGGAGCAGATGCAAACGACGAACCTGTTGAGATAGTCATTCCTCAAGGTAACGTTTCGGATGCAACCTTCCTTTTTGTCGGTACTGACTATCAGCCAAGTGTTCTTGATTATAATAAATCGGGGTATGACGAAAACGGCTTGTACGTACAAGAGAGAAAAGTGTCTGCAGACTCGTTGATCTTAATGAAGATCAACAGAAGAACAAAGACTTTTTTGTTTTCAGTAATTCCCGCAAATGCAATTGTGAATAAAAGCACAAACAAGACGATCAGCCAACTTTACAGTGAAAAAGGTCCTAACTATATGGTCGATTGCGTATATGCTCTGACCGGTATTCAGGTTGAGCATCTTGCCGTGATCAGCGTCGAGGACTGTGTGAAGGCTATGAAAAAAGTAGGGAATATTACATATAACGTTCCCTGTGATATGTACTATTCCGATCCTGTGCAAAAGCTTGAGATAAACCTGAAGCGCGGAGTTCAGGAGCTTACTCCCAAGCAAGCTGTGTCTATGCTCAGATTCCGCGATTATCCTAAAGGCTCGGGGTATGATCGAGACAGAATGTTGCTTGAGTTTTCGCAGTCGCTTATGTACAAGCTTACGTCACCTGCTTACATAGAAACGGCGGTATCCCTTTTCGAGAGTGCTTTAACTTATTTCCAGACAAACTTTACCGTTGACGATTTCAAAGACCACATGGACCTCATTTTTTCGTTCCCCTCATACAAAATACAGGTTGTAACATATCCCGGATACACTAAAGATTTGTATGGCGAGAATGTGTTTGTGCCTACTATAGGCGAGGCAATGAGTGCTTACGAAGAATTTAAATAAAATCAATATATAGGAGTGTCATCATGAATAACACAGAAAAAACGATGGAAAAAATTGTTGCTTTATGTAAGAACCGCGGTTTTGTATTCAGCGGCTCTGAAATATACGGAGGTCTTGCAAACTCCTGGGACTACGGTCCTCTCGGAGTTGAAGTAAAGAACAACGTAAAAAAAGCTTGGTGGAAAAAGTTTGTTCAGGAATCTAAGCTCAACGTTGGTCTTGACAGTGCAATTTTGATGAACCCCGAGGTTTGGGTTGCGTCAGGTCACGTTGTAAACTTCAACGACCCCCTTATCGACTGTAAGTCTTGTAAAATGAGACACAGAGCAGATAAGCTTATAGAAGAGTGGGCGAAGGAAAACAACAAGGACGTTAAGGTCGAGGCTATGACCAATGATGAAATGTCCGAGTTTATCGCACAGAACGGCGTTGTGTGCAGCGGTTGCGGCAAGTCCGATTTCACACCTATCCGTAAGTTTAATATGATGTTCAAGACCTTCCAAGGTGTTACCGAGGACTCTCAGTCGCAGATCTATATGCGTCCTGAAACAGCACAGGGTATTTTCGTAAACTTTGCAAACGTACAGAGAACAACCAGAAAGAAGATCCCCTTCGGTATTGCGCAGATCGGTAAGTCCTTCAGAAACGAGATCACCCCCGGAAACTTTACCTTCCGTACACGTGAATTTGAGCAGATGGAGCTTGAATTCTTCTGCAAGCCCGGTACTGACCTTGAATGGTTTGCATACTGGAAGAACTTCTGTGCAGAATTCCTCTATTCTCTCGGTATGAAGAAGGAAAATCTCAAGCTTCGTGACCACGACCCCGAGGAGCTTTCTCACTATTCGAATGCAACTACAGACTTCGAATTCCTGTTCCCGTTCGGTTGGGGCGAGCTTTGGGGCATTGCTGACAGAACAGACTTCGACTTGAAAGCACATTCTGAGCATTCCGGCAAGGATCTCAGCTACTTCGATCCCGAAACAAACGAAAGATATATTCCTTACTGCATCGAGCCTTCTCTCGGTGCTGACCGCGTCGTACTTGCATTCCTTATTGATGCATACGACGAAGAGGAGATTTCCGAAGGCGACGTAAGAAACGTTCTCAGACTTCATCCCGCTTTGGCACCCTTCAAGTGTGCGGTCCTTCCTCTTTCCAAGAAGCTTTCCGAGGAGGCAGGAGCTGTTTACGAGAAGCTTGCTGCTAAGTTCATGACAGACTTCGATGAAACGGGCTCTATCGGTAAGAGATATCGCCGTCAGGATGAGATCGGTACACCTCTCTGTATTACTTACGATTTCGATTCCAAGGAAGACGGATGTGTTACTGTCAGAGACCGTGATACTATGGAACAGGTCAGAATTTCTATCGACTGCCTTGAAGAATATATCCAGAATAAGATCAATTTCTGATTTAAAAAAGGGATACGGTTTTTCCGTATCCTTTTTATATTAGCAAATGAGCTTTTTGCGTATTACTGCAAAAAGCTCATTTGTGTTTTATTTTCTGTATTTTTTTATTAATATTACCGAAAGGAGTATAACTGCAGAAACCAATACGATTGCGGCTATTGTTTTGGTCATTGCCGAATTCTTTTTATCAAGCTCTTCCTGTCTTTTTAGTCTTTCGCTTTCAGCCTTTTCGGATTCTGCGATTCGGATGGATTCGGCGATGGATTCCGATTCAATACGTCGGCTTTCTTCTTCAAGGCGTCGGCTTTCTTCTTCCTCTCGCCTCTTTTGTTCCTCTTTTTCAAGTCTCTCTTGCTCAAGGCGTTCCTGTTCAATTCTTTCCTGTTCATCGTAGCTTATAAGATTTTCAAAGAAGCTGTTTTTTTCGACGTCCTCACCGACAGTGGTGCGATACAGACCGTAAAGACAAGGGGAATAAGTTTTGATCTGCGATGCCTGAGTAATACTGCCGTTGTATCCGTTAAGCCAGTCTGTAAACCAAGTGTATTGCTGGGAATCATGCTTTTTGTATCCTGCCTGCGACATTTGGAATGCGCTCTTTCCTCCGAAATACTCGAGCGGCTCGTCCCAATTCATTGTAATCTGATTTTCGCCGTAAAGATGAACGTAGAGCTTGGGTGTATCCCAGGTACCGTATTTTTCCGCAGATTTGGAGAAGAAATCTTTATTTGAAGCATTTTCAACTGCTTTTATAAGCGTTTCAATATTGAGCATGTGCTGACCGTGTCCGTATTCGCCATTCAGATCATGTCCTACTATAACTTGCGGCTTAAATCTTCTTATGACCTCGGTTTGAAATTCAAGTACGTCAGTCTCGGAATAGCCTGCCCATACTACGTTATTAAGTGCGCCCTGATAGCTCGTTGAATATGCATCGGGGAAACGGCTTATAACAGGGTAGTGATCAACGCCGACCGTCCAGAGTCCGTTCAAAAGCTCGTGTCGCCTTCCGGGCGTGTCACGATGGTCTGTAAAGTAGACAATTTGTACTCGGTATCCTTTTGCAACGTGATAGGGAAGAACACCTGCAAAAAACAGCTGTTCGTCGTCTGCGTGGGTGGAATTAAGCAAAATGTCGGCTTTTTCATGCGGCTGTTGCCAAACGTGTACCCAATCGGGAAGGGTACCCTCTGTGAAGGCATAAACGTCGGAAACATTTACCGCTTTGTCAAGTGTGATCGTAAGCTCCTTGCAGTCGACGAAATCCTCTGTGAGCTTTGTGTATGAATGAAGAAATGTGTTTTCAATTTTTAAAGAAACGCCATTGCTTGTCACCGTGTAACCGGTTGCCTCTGTCCAAAAGACTAAATAGATAGAATCAATATTATTTTCTGAAGATACAGTAATGGTCTGTGTATTTGCAGAGGTGTTGTAGTTTCCGTCCCTAAGATATCTGTAGTTCGGAGTGATTGCAAGATCTTTGATATTCGTATCTGGGGTTTCGGTAGCAGAAGCCGAGCAAATAAATGCAAATAAAAGCGATAATAATATAAGAATAAAGAGTGTTAATTTGATGAAACGTTTTTTTGAAATAGTGTTTTGCATTATTCTGATTCCTCTTTGCGATATGTATTTATTATATATTAGAATACATTTTTTTTACATTTTTGTCAAGTGATGCAGTTTGTAAAATAGGTATAATCTAAAAAATATATACTGCTGATTAAAAAAGAACGGACCGCCGAAACGGCGGTCATTCGTATTATTTGCTTTTTTTAAATGAAAACTTATTTTCCGTGCCTTCCATCAAGCGTTTAATGTTGGATCTGTGATTAAAGACTACCAGGAATACAACGCTGAAGCACACTATAAGCTGGGGAAGGGTGAAATACTTACTGAATGCACTTAATATCAAGGGATAGAGGAGTGCCCCCATAATCGACCCCAACGAAATAAATTTGGTCATTGCAACAATTGCAACGAAAATGCACAAGAGGATCAAGCCGACAAGAGGACTTGTGCATAGGATCATTGTTATTGTAGTAACAACGCCCTTTCCGCCCTTGAAATTGTAATAAAGAGGCCAGGTGTGTCCGATAATGGCACCGAGGCCTGCGACGTATGCACCGTCACCGCCCATTACTAAGTAACCTATCAAAACAGCGATTAAGGTTTTTACTGCATCGCCCGCAAGAGTAAGTCCTGCTGCTTTTTTGCCGTATGTTCGCATCATATTCGTCATACCGGCATTGCCGCTTCCGTGCTCTCTGATATCGTCTTTATATTTTCTCTTGGAAATGAACATTGCAAAGTTGATGCTTCCGAGAAGATATGCGATCAACAGTATAAGTACCAGCGCGGGGATTATGTAGATGCCTGAAATGTTGTACTGTACAATACCGTCCAGTTCGGCGCGTGTTCCGAAAAGATATCTGACGATACCTACGTTAAAAATTTCATATAAAGTCTTCATGGTCAGTCTGTATTATCTCCCTTCTGTCGGATAATGATCTTGATTGGCGTACCCTTGAAGCCGAAGACCTCGCGGATCTTGTTTTCAATGTATCTCTGATATGAAAAATGGAAGAGCTCTGCATCGTTGCAGAAAATAACAAACGTAGGGGGAGCGATTCCGACCTGTGTCATATAGTAGATCTTCAGTCGCTTACCTTTATCGGAGGGAGGCTGAACCTTAGTGACTGCATCGTTGAGCACGTCATTAAGCATACCGGTAGAAATACGGAGAACCGACTGCTCGTAAACATAGTTTATAAACTCAAAAAGCTTATCAATTCGCTGTCCGGTTTTTGCCGAAAGAAAAAGTATAGGAGCATAGGGCATATAAGCAAGGGAAGTGCGGATCTTTTGTGTGAATTCATTTACGGTGTTGTTGTCCTTCTCGATCAGATCCCACTTGTTTACAACGATAATCGAAGGTTTTCCGGCTTCATGTGCGAGTCCTGCGATGTGCTCATCCTGTTCGGTAATGCCCTCGGAGGCATCGATCATAAGTACGCATACGTTTGCATTTTCGACCGCCATTTTTGAGCGCAGAACAGAGTATTTTTCGATTCGGTCATCGACTCTTGATTTTCTTCGAATACCTGCTGTATCGACAAATGTGTATTTGCCGTGCTCGTTTTCAACAAGTGTATTTATAGCATCACGGGTCGTGCCGGGGATGTTTGAAACGATCAGTCTTTCTTCGCCGAGGATTCGGTTTATTATCGAGCTTTTACCTGCATTAGGCTTGCCGATCACAGCCACCTTGATCGAGTCGTCTTCCGCTGTTTCTTCGGCTGTTTCGTCGGGGAGGTATTCGAGCACCTTGTCGAGCAGATCGCCCGAGCCTGTTCCGTGAATTGACGATACGGGAATGGGGTCGCCAATGAAGCCAAGCTCATAGAACTCATAGAACTCATAGGGGAGGTCACCGATCTTGTCGACCTTGTTTACACAGAGCACAACGGGCTTGTTGCTTTTTAAAAGCATTCTTGCTATATCTCTGTCGTCGGCTGTAAGGCCTGTTCTTACGTCGGTCATAAAAATTATAACATCGGCTGTTTCGATTGCGATTTCCGCTTGAAGCCGCATATATTTGAGAATAACGTCGTCGGTTTTAGGTTCAATACCACCCGTGTCGATGAGCATAAGTGTCCTGCCTGTCCACTCGATCTCGTGATAAATTCTGTCACGCGTTACGCCGGGAGTATCCTCTACTATGGAAATACGTTCGCCTGCAAGCTTATTGAAAAGTGTGCTTTTTCCGACATTCGGTCTGCCGACGATGGCAACAATGGGTTTTGACATTGGAGTCTCCTTGTCTCTAAAATCTATTTGTCATTTTTACGATATCTGATATCTGTAGAAGTTACCTTCGTATACAGCATTTCTTGATATATAAAGGGAGTCTGTATAAATTCCCGTTGTGGCAAATGCCGCGGGGTTGAACATCCATGTTCCCGGGGTCCATCTGGTGAAGTACCAGAGGGTCTGTCCTGTTACCGAATTGTATGTTCTTACATAAATTCTGTTTTCATAAGCGGAAATGAGTGTAATTGCAACGTCGTTTACAGGGTATTCAACACCGTAGGTGTTTGCAAGTGCGGGATTATAGAACTTGAGAATACCGTCGGGGCTTGTGAAGAATACACAATCTGCGATCTCGATTATACTGTTTGCTTTTGCGCCGCCGGGACAGAAGGTGGTGACTGCACCCTCCTTTGAGGTAATAACAGCGAGGCTTTCCTCTGTTGAGAAATAAAGCTTGTCGGCTGTAGCATTCAAAGCATAGATAGTAAGCGTGGAAGTGATTATTTTTGTAGTATCACCGCTGAGGTTTGATGCATAGAAACCTGCACCTTCGTTCGGTACGTAATAAAGCTCGTCGAAATATGCGCAGATCATTTTTGCCTTGTAGGGGAAAGCGATATCTTCTTTTGTTTCTTTGTCGATCCTGTGTACGGAGTAAGCTTCATCGATGTAGAATATGTAGTTTCCGCTTCCTGTAATTCCAAGTGTCTTGTTTTCGGTTAAAGTATCTACTTTGTTGCCGTTTTTATCAAGGACTATGATTCCGTTTTGACCGACATAGTCGTAGGTCTCATCGGTATAAACAAGACCGCCTGCAGTTACGTTGCCTGACGCGCCTGTTGGCCATTTGCCCTCACCAATGGTAGCTACGTGCTCTTTGGTGGGTGTCATCGGCACCTCAACGGGCTCGATGGGCGCAGTGGTTTCAGGTTCGGTAGTTTCTGGCTCTGTTTCCTCAACTGTAGTCTCGGGAACGGGGGAAGTGGATTCTTCTTCGGGGGAAGTCGTATTGTCTATAAGATTCGGAGCCGTTGTCTGAATATTGGTTTCAGACGGTTTACCCGTGTCGTCGTTTCCTCCGAAAATCATTACCATGGAAACGATGAACGCAATGCAGAGGATAATTATGCCCACAAGTGTGCCGAATTTTTTTGATCTGTCATCGTTTTTCTTGGTTTTTTTATTCTTTTTTAAGATTTGAGCCGCCATCATTGCCTGCTGATCCTGGACAGCCTTTTTCTTTCTTGCGATTCTTGCTTTTCTGTGGCGCGCAAGATATGCAGCGTTTACTTTAGAAAAGATGGTGTTCTTTTCAAGACCGCAGATCGGACAAACATCCAGCTCGTTTTCGGCTCCGCAACAGCACTGCCATTTGTTTTCACCGAGAATCTCGGGCTTATAAATGACGTTTTCGAGCACCTCGGGTCTGAAGGTGAAGCGGAGTTCATCATAGAGATCGGGGCTTAAAACGACTTTTAGTTCTTTTTTGGTGTTATTTTCCATATAGGTTACCGTCCTCTGAATTGCATTGTTTTTTTATTGTTCAATTCCCAATATATATTTGATAAATGATTCTCCGTCGGTGGGAACAATGGTTATTTTCGTGTTCAGTTCCTTTTGTGCATCCTCTAAGGTTATGCTGTCAAGAAACATTATGCACCGGCTTTCGAGCATATTTCGGGGTAAGAAAAGCTCTTCGCCCAGTTCTTTTTTCTTTAATTCCTTTAGTAAGTCTCCTCCCGTAACAAGACCGGAGACCGTAATGTTACTGCCGAAAAATTCATTTTCAATGCAGTGAACGTGTATTTTTAGACCTTGGAATTTATTTTCAAGCCTTTCAGCAAGTGAGCAGATAAACGGATATGCCGCAACTCCCGTCGCAATAGAAACGGTGCGGGGAAGATTATTGGCATTTTCGACCTCGTCTATATACCAGTCGAATTCGTCGAGCATAGAGGCTATCATGCCGACTCCGTTTTCAATTTGCGAAAAGTCCTCGTAGTATTCTGCCGTAGGGATATCAAGACCCGCTTTAAGGTACATCTCGTCACCGCAATAGAAGATGTGGCTTCCGTATTCCTTTTTACAGAGCAGGGCAAAGTTTTCGACTTTTTTGATGATCTTTCTTGATTCTTCCGGGGTAAACGGCTCAAGTGGATACAGACCTTCTCTGTGCTTCGTAAGACCCGCGGGGACAATAGATACGCTGTTTACCTGAGGGTAAAGGCAGGCGAGGTCGTGCATTGTGTTTATAAGCTCGTCTCCGTCATTGAGTCCCTTGCAAAGAACGATCTGACAGTTCATCGTAATGTTGTTATCAGCAAACCTTTTGAGATAACCGAGGCTCTGTCCCGCAAAGCGGTTGTTCATCATTTTGCATCTTAGTTCGGGATTTGTGGTGTGCACGGAAATATTTACCGGGCTCATGTGCATTTTTATTATTCTGTCGACGTCGGAATCTTTGAGGCCGGTCAGGGTAATATAGTTTCCCATCAAAAAAGACAGTCTTGCGTCGTCATCCTTGAAGTAGAGAGTGTCACGCATTCCTGTGGGCAACTGATCGATAAAACAGAATACACATTTGTTTTTGCAGGATTTTTTGGCGTCCATAAGATATGTCTCAAACTCAAGACCGATATCGTCATATTCGCCCTTTTTAATGGTGACTGTGTATTGTTTTCCGTCCCTTGAAAGGAGAAGCTCGATTCTTTTTTCGGTAAGATAGAATCTGTAATCAAGCACGTCATTTATCTCGTTTCCGTTTACCGAGATAAGAAGATCATTTGGCTGAATACCGCATTTATCCGATAATGAATTTTTGTTCACATCACAAATCTTTACCACGACAATGCTTCCTCCTTTACTTGAAAATGTGCACACTACGCACAATTATATACATTATATCATACATTTAGAAAAAAAGCAATATTTATTATAAAGAAGAAAAAATTTACAATCTTAAAACAATATAAAAAAGCTTCCGACAGCATATAAAACTGCGGAAGCATTTTTTTGATTATTAAAGCTTTTTGTAAACTTCAACGTTCCAGGGGAGAACATCGGTATTTCCATCAAGAGAGGGTGCAATGTTTTCGCGGTTTGTGATAAGCCTTTCCCACTTATTCGACTTGATCTCCTCCGGGATATCAAGCTTAGCATTGTTGTCGGAAAGATTGACGATAACAAGAAGTGTTTCTTTTTCGCACTCACGTGTATACATGATGATCTGCGGATCGTTTTCGAGGTGGAATTTGAGGTTACCTTCGATAATTGCGGGATGCTCTTTACGGAGAGCAATTGCCTTTTTATAGTATGCAAAAATCGAGTCCGGATCCTTCATATCCTTTTCAAGATTGATGTCTGTGTACTTGGGGTTGACCTTGATCCAGGGCTTTCCTGTGGTGAAGCCGGCATTTTCGCTTCCGTTCCACTGATATGGTGTTCTTGCGTTGTCACGGCTTCTGGGCACGATAAATGCCATTGCCTCTTCCTTTGTCTTGCCGTTTGCGATCATAGAGTGGTAGTCGCCTATTGTGTAACAGCAGTTGTAGTCACTGATATCATCGTATTCAACGTTGACCATACCGATCTCCTCGCCCTGATAGAGGAAGGGGGTGCCGGGGCACGTCAATGTAAGTGTTGCCAGTGCCTTTGCAGACTCCTTGCGGAATTCTTTGTCATTTCCGTATCTTGAAACGTGTCTCTGGCTATCGTGGTTGGAAAGATACTGGACAGCCCAGCCGTTGTTTTCGATTACCTTCATCCACTCTGACTGAATCTTTCTGAAGGATTCAACAGTGAAGGGAGGACGCTTACGTGCGGCGAGCTGGAAATGATATACCATATCGATCTCTTCGCGTTCTGCTTTTACGAAGGTAAGTGCATTTTCGTAAGTTACTCCTGAGCCTTCGCCTACAGTCATGCAGGGACGGATACCGAAAACGTTTCTGTTTATCTCGTGGAGTATCTCATGAATGCCCTCTACGTTTGTACACATATTGTTGTCAAGCACAAATCCGTTTCTGTCGAGCTCGGGGGATGATGCAACCGTAGCATCGGGGAAGCCGGCAGGCTTTTTGAGTCTTGTGAATATATCGAGACGGAATCCGTCGACACCCATATCGAGCCACCAGTTAAGCATTTTGTATATTTCTTCTCGGAGGGGCTTGTATTCCCAGTTGAGGTCAGGCATTTTTTTCGAATACTGATGGAGATAGTACTCACCGGTAAGCTCGTCGAATTCCCAAGCGGAGCCGTTACCTTCTCTGAAACGGTTGCCCCAGTTGTTGGGCTCGGAGCCGTCTGCCTTGGGGGGCTGCCAAATATAATAATTTCTATAGGGGTTGTCCTTGGATTTTCTGGATTCTTGGAACCAATAATGCTCATCGGAAGAGTGATTGAGAACCATATCCATGATTATTTTTATACCCATAGAATGGGCGGTGTCGAGCAGTTTTTTGAAGTCATCAAGTGTACCGTAGTCGGGCTCGATATCCTGATAGTCTGCAACGTCATAGCCGTTGTCAACTTGCGGGGACTTATAGATAGGAGTAAACCAAATACAGTCGATGCCGAGCTCCTTCAGCATTGGAAGCTTTGACATAACACCCTTTAGGTCACCAAGACCGTCGCCGTCGGAATCGCAAAAGCTTTTTGTATATATTTCATATACGACGGCTTCTTTCCACCATTTCTTTTCCATTGAGAGACCTCCGAAAAATACAATAATATTATAGTCTAATTATACATAACGTAGGAACTAAAGTCAATATAATTTTTTGAATAAAAAAAGTGTTGCAATATCAAAATAATGCAACACTATGCCATTTATTTAAGGTCTAAATGGTCTGTATAGAGAAAATCGGATGCCTTTTGTACCGAGTTGATCTCATAAGTTTTTTTGGCTCCGCACTTCGTACAGAAGATCTCGACGTCATTACCGATAAGCTTAAATTCGTATTCGCCCTCGCCACCCTTGCAGTTGCAGGTTATCGCATTGTCTTCTTTCATTTCGATAAGCATAAAATGTACGAGGTCGTATACCTGTGCATCCGATATGCTGCCTTCGGTGTTGTCTCCCATTCTTCCAAGATCCTCGATCGAATATTCACCCATCATTTCGGCAAGCTCTTCGTCTGATTTTTCGATTGCGGAAAGGACTTTTTCTTTGTTTCCTATAAAGCATACGTTAATGCCGAGGACCTTGCATGATAATTCAAGCAGGTCTTTTTCAAAGAAGGTGGATGAATTGATATAGAAGGTATGAGGATTGTCGCAAGCTAAGCAGGGAACGGACAGTCGGATCTTTTTGTCTTTTGTATATGCAAGAATAAGCTCGCTTTCACCGCAGCTGCATTTTAGCTTGATAAGATCTCCGCTGAGAGCGAACGTTCCTACCATACTTAAAACGGTCGTGCCGCAATGGGGACAGCGGTAGGCTATAACAGATTCTTTGGGCTTTAATACCATTTTGTCATAATCTCCTTTGTGTAGGGGCATTTGTCATTCTGTTGCTTCTGTTTCTTCGGGCTCTTCCATTACAGTATATTCCTGTCGGCCTGTAAGCCCCTTTGTGGGTTCAAGTTCTTTTTTTGTGTATTCCTTGATGCTGTACGGTGCGTGATAATGCACGTAATCATAGACGGGAAGCGAACTGAACGGCTTTGAAAGAACAACGCGGTCTTTGTAATAAACGTTCAGGAACAAGTATACGTTTTCTCTTTCCTTTTCTATCTTTTTGCGTTCTTCCGGGGTAGCATTTGGAGATGGCTCGTCGACGGTTATTTTCGACATATCAATTCCCTCAAAAACAAGTCTGCGATAGTTATAGACGTTCTTTTCATCGGAAATATACGAGTATTCGGTGTATGCATTTCCGAGGTGGTCGGTAAGAACAAACACAAATGCATCTTTATCCGGCTTTTCTTCAAGCTTGTATTCTTCAACCACTTTATCAAGAGTGCTGTTGTTGAATCGTACGGTCACTTGAAGCTGACCTATGGAGGGAACAAAATATACCTCGCTTGCGGAGAATTTTCCTTCGGCAGAAAGGTTATCCTTGTGTTTGTAGTGATAGACCTTGAAATCCTCGGGAGACTTATTGTACTGTTCGATCGACGATTCTGTCCAAAGAAATTTTTTCATAGAGTCCGGAGAATCGCCGGAGAAGATACGCCAGAAAAGAACAGCAAATACAAGCAGAGTCGTAATTCGAAGCGTGTAGAGCAGGATCTTTTTTATGATCTTTCTTTTTGAATTTTTCTTGCCGTATATGGCATCATAGGAATCTTCCTCATCAGGATCGTGATAGTCATCATAGTTTGCGTATTCGGACATAATATATACCTCAAAAATAATATTCTGACTACATTGTAGCATATAATATGTTAATATTCAAGTATTTTTTCCTTAACTACTTGAAAAGATTTTTGAAGTGTGTTAAAATATTAAGTAATGTTTATATAAAGATTGTATGAAGGATTGAATAAAATGGAAAACACACAGCCTAAAAGAGTTTTTTCGGGAGTACAGCCAAGCGGAGTATTGACGATCGGTAACTATCTCGGCGCGATCAAAAACTGGAAAAAATTTGAGTCAGACGAGTATGATGCACTTTACTGTGTTGTCGATATGCACGCGATTACTGTAAGACAGGTACCCGCAGATCTTCGCAGAAGAACTTATGAGATTTTGGCATTATATATAGCTTGCGGTCTTGATCCGCAGAAGAATACCATGTTTGTGCAAAGCCATGTTCCTGCGCATGCGGAGCTTTCATGGGTGCTCAACTGTTATACCATGTTCGGTGAGCTTTCGAGAATGACGCAGTTTAAAGACAAGAGTCAGAAGAATGCATCAAACGTCAATGCGGGTCTTTTTGATTATCCAGTGCTTATGGCTTCGGACATTTTGCTTTATCAGACAGCCGTTGTTCCCGTAGGAATTGACCAAAAGCAGCATATCGAGCTTGCGCGCGATGTAGCTATGAGATTTAATCAGGTATACGGCGACGTATTTACAATTCCCGAAGGATATATGGAGAAAAACGGCACGAAGATCATGTCTCTCCAGGATCCCAAGAAAAAGATGAGCAAATCCGATGAGAATGAAAATGCATCCGTCGGCATACTTGAGCCAAGGGATGCTATTATGAGAAAGTTCAAGAGAGCCGTTACAGACTCCGACACTGTTGTCAGGTATGCAGAGGGCAAGGACGGAATCAACAACCTTATGACCATTTACTCTTGCTTTACCGGCAAAACCTTGGACGAGATCGAAAAGGAATTTGAGGGTAAGGGCTACGGCGACTTCAAGCTTGCCGTAGGTGAGGTCGTCGCAGACGGACTTGATCCTGTCAGAACTCGCTTCAATCAACTTATGGCAGACAAATCTTACCTTGAATCGATCATGAAAGAGGGTGCCGATAAGGCGGCTTATCTTGCAAGCAAGACACTTTCAAAGGTTTATAAGAAAATCGGCTTTGTTCCCAAGATCAGATAAAAAAACAATTGGCAGATTCGAAAAATCGAATCTGCCGTATTTTTATCTGTTTTGTCTGTAGACCTCAAAAGCAAGAATTGCCGAAGCCGATGCGGCAGATAGAGCAGCGGGGAAATCATTTCCATATTCAATACGTACGATAGAATCGGTGTTTTCAAGAATGTTTGCCGATATTCCTCTTTTTTCACCGCCTATTATCAGTAGGAGCGGTTTTTTTAGATCGGCATCATACATCGGGATGCTGTTTTCTAAATCCGAGCATACGATTTTATATCCCAAAGATTTGAATGTTTTAATAAAATCACCGTCGGCAATATAGATTTCCATCTGCTCCGATGCTCCTGCCGATGCGCGGCAGACGACTCCGGCAGCGCCAAGCCAGTTGCGCTCGGGAAGAATTATTCCGGTTACTCCCGAAGCATACAGACTGCGTAGTGAATAGCCGAAATTATAGGGGTCTTCTATTCCGTCGAGCATAACGTAAAATCCGTTATCCTTAACGTGCGATCTGTCTAAAACAGGGTAGCTCTTGTTCGTGCAAACGAATGCAAGACCGCCATGGCTGTTTCCGAGGGTAAGACCGTCAATTTCTTCTTTATCAACAAGCAGCAATTCGTAACCGAGTTCAAACGATTTTGCTTTCAAAAAGGAGTATTCTTTCGGTTTCTTTTTTGCCTTTTCGGAGTCGTAATATACAGTGATGATCTGTCGGTCACTCTTTTTATCAAGTATTGTACTTAAAACAGCTCTGAAAGAGACGATTCCCTCAAATATATTGCTGTTTTCAAACTTGTCTCTCTCTTTCATTTATATTTCTCCAAATTTTTAAGTATTTTTTCTGTGACGTAGCCCTCACGTATACCGCTTGTTGATACAAAGATATTTTCAGTTTTGCAGTATTCAAGCATTCCGATATATGAAGAAAGGCCGGGAATTACCGTAGTAACTCTGTGCGGTGTTTTTTCTTTGAGTAGCTTTATGACATTATCATCATATTTTTGTAGTGTTTCATAAAGTGTTTTGAGTTTATCAATAGTCATAAAAAAAGGCTTTTCTTCAGGAAAAAAGTGGAGAAACAAAGCATTGATCGAAAGTGCCGTGCCTCCGACGAGGACAGCGTTTTTTGAGGTTATCGGTGTGATCGATACCCCTTTTAAGTGCTCGACTGCCTTGTTTTTTATGCCTTCAAAATCATTGTCGGGAAAGTCAAGATACATTGAGAGAGAGCCGAAATCCATACTTTTTGAAAGGCATATTTCTTTGTTTTTTGACAGAATGATCTCGGTACTGCCCCCGCCCATATCAAACAAAACGGTATCATCGGGAAAGTTTTCCGTCGTGTTTTTTACTCCGGAAAAGCTGAGGAATGCTTCTTCTTCGCCGGATATAAGGTCGATTTCTACGTTACAAAAGCTGTATATTGCTTTTTTTATTTCGTCAATGTTGCTTGTTCTTCTTAAAGAGGCGGTTGCAAAGCAGGCGAAGATATCATAGCCGAATCTTTCGGCTGCATTTTTTAATTCGAGAATATTATTGCAAAGAAGAATTATTCCGGTTTCAGAAAGAACACCGTTTTCAATATATGAGATCAGCTTTGAGTTTTTGATTTCTGAGAACACTTCTTTGGGATAATTGTTTATGCAGTCGAAAACTTTAATTTTTACTGTATTTGAACCGATATCGATTACCGCAACTTTCATTTAACTATTCTCCATCTTTAAGTATGTTTTACTCAAAATGCATTATATCACAAAATAAGCGAAAAGTCAAAATGTTTGTATTGTTGACAAAAGATTGCAATAGGAGTAAAATATAACACAGATAAAAAAGAAAGTTGGGGGATAAATGTCTTATTTAGAAAAAATAAAATGCCCGTCTGATTTGAAAAAACTGAATATATCCGAGACAAACGCCCTCGCTTCCGAAATCAGAGAAAGAATTATCGATATACTGTCGGAAAACGGAGGTCACGTGGCATCAAACCTCGGAGTAGTTGAACTTACTCTTGCTTTACACAGAGTTTTTGATCTGCCGAAGGACAGCATTATTTTTGATGTCGGTCACCAGTGCTACGTGCATAAGCTTATAACCGGCAGAAATGATAGGTTTGATACTATAAGACAGCATAACGGAATGTCGGGCTTTACAAACCGTGCGGAAAGTGAATACGATGCGTTCGGAGCGGGGCACAGCGGCACGTCGGTTTCAGCAGCACTCGGTATTGCAAAGGCAAATAAGCTTAACGGTGTTGACGCTTATTCAGTTGCAGTGGTGGGTGACGGAAGCTTTACAAACGGAATGATATACGAGGCATTAAATAACTGTTCTGCCGATTCATCGAATGTAGTGATTGTTTTGAACGACAATGAAATGTCAATTTCAAAAAACGTTGGAGCGATGTCGAACTACCTGTCTGAATTCAGTAACACAAGATGGTACATAAAATTCAAAAATCGTGTATACGCTTTTTGTCTGAAAACCAAATGGTTCGGCAAATTCTTTATGGCAATAGGCAGGTTTTTTAAAAATGCCATCAAAAAGCTGTTTATGACCAAAAACTATTTTGAGTGCTTGGGACTAAAATATTTCGGTCCGATCGATGGCCACGATCAAGAGCTTTTGGAGCTTGTTTTTGAGCAGGCAAAGAGGCGAAACAGCCCTTGTATCGTTCATGTTATTACAAAAAAAGGAAAAGGATACAAGTATGCCGAGGAAAAGGCAGACGTATTCCATTCTGTCGGAAGATTCAATAAGGAGAACGGGGAAACTGCAAAACCGAAATATGATTTTTCAGCAGCGTTCGGAGATGCTTTGGTCGACCTTGCTTCTCAGGATGATGATATAGTTGCCGTAACAGCAGCTATGGAAAAGGGAACGGGTCTTTCGCGGTTTGCAAGAGAATATAAAGAAAGGTTTTTTGATGTCGGTATAGCCGAGGAGCACGCACTTACTTTCTGTGCCGGTCTTGCCGCTGCAGGAAAAAAGCCCATATTTGCTGTATATTCGAGCTTCTTGCAGAGAAGTTACGATCAGCTTATCCATGACGTTGCAATTCAAAAGCTTCCCGTAGTTGTATGCATCGACAGAGCGGGACTTGTGCCGGGTGACGGAAAAACTCATCAGGGAATATATGACAGCTCGTTTTTGCTCGGTATTCCCGAATTTACTGTATATACTCCCGAAAATTACGCCGATCTTAAGATTGCACTCAAGAGCGCAATAGAAAGCAATAGGCCTTGTGCCGTAAGATACCCGAAGGGGACGGAAGCTGAGTGTATTTCGTCTCGGTTTGAAAAAGCCGGAGATTTTTCCTACGGAGATTTCGGCTCCGAAGCTAAGGATGTTGCCTTCATAACCTACGGAAGGATCACGCAAAACGTATGTCTTGCAGCGAAGCTTCTTGAGGATTGCGGAATAAGAGTGATCAAATTGCATAAGATCAAGCCTATTGATACTGAAATGCTTTTTGAGAAGTGCTCTGGCTACAAGAATATCCTCATTGTGGAAGAGGGAATCCAAAGCGGAGGAGTCGGCGAACGGATAGCACTTGATTTTGGTAAAAAAGGACTTAAGACACACGTTCACGCAATTGATCCGTCATTGGGCTTCTCGGGGGACTTGAACGATCTTTATTTTGACTTTGGTTTTACTCCCGAAAAAATTGCAAATAAGATAAGAAATTTATATGCATAAAATTATTTCCCCCGTACGTATATATGTACGGGGGTGTTTTTATGCTTTTTCAGTCTATGCTGAATTTTATATACCTTTTTTTGCGTGTTTCGGGAGGGCAGAACTTTCCGCCGCCACTCTCGCCCGATGAAGAAAAGGAATATTTCAAAAGGGCAAGATCCGGCGATGCTCTTGCAAGAGAAAAGCTGATCGAGCACAATTTAAGACTTGTTGCTCATATCGTAAAAAAGTATTACACTGCAAACAAAAATCAAGAGGATCTTATATCTGTAGGTACGATCGGCCTTATTAAGGCTATCGATTCCTATGATATTGAAAACGGAACAAAGTTTGCAACTTATGCGGGAAAATGTCTTCAAAATGCAACCCTCTCACAAATGAGTTTTTGGTTGCAAAAAGAACTCCCCACTGGAGAATTACCGAACAGACTGCAGAAAATATGTATATAATGTCGCACACAGAAAACGGCGAAACAAAGCATTCTCCCTTGTATGTTTTAAGCTTCAGACTTATGGCTCCAAGAAAATTATTAGAAGCACAGTTATTCAACAGGCAATATCATTCTTACGAAGATATTGATAACATTCCCGACCGTTTACGCTTCTGCCGACACAAGCTTGGTCTTATGCAAAAAGAAGTGGCGCAGATTGTCGGCATTGCTCGTAGCACATACATAAATCTTGAAACAGGCAACCATAACGGCTTTGATAAAACGACAGCGGACAAGCTTTCCAAACTCTATAATATCCCTGTATATGACCTTCTTGATGATTACAACCGCTTTATAGCAGTCGGACAAGGTAAACTAATACGAGAGCACAGAGAAAGTCTTAATCTCGGTAAAAGACCGTTTGCAAGGCTCGTTGGCGTGGATGCCAATATGATTAGGCTTTGGGAAAGCGAGCGAAAGCAAATTAGTCTTAAATCTTGGGAGAAATATTTTAAGGATCGCATCACTCTTTAACGGACGACCGCCTCACAAAAAATGTGAGGCGGTCAACTTGTTTCAGACTACTTTTTCTGTTCGGCTTTAATCTGTTCTTTTGTATCTTTTATAATCGCATTAAGCAGTCTTTCCTTTTCTCTGATTGGGCAATCTAACTTAGAAATGCTATTAAGTACTCCATCGGCGTGAACACCGGCTACACGCCGTCTTAGTTCTCGCCATCCTTCTTCCGTTGTTGGATAGTGGACAATAACGTTAATCGGTGCAAATGTCTTCATACCGAGTACCTCCTATGTGCATAAACTATATGCGTGAGGTGTTGTCCGCTATTCCAAAAGCTATTTACGAAAGTTGCCCAAATCAGATGATGCATATAAAAATACATCATACGATTTCCTTTCTACATATCTCAACTAATTTTCAACTTCTCCTTTTTGCCCTTGCCTTTGAGTTTTGCAAGGTATGTAAGATATGTATGCTTGCAGATGGGCAATCTACAAGCTTGGACTCTGTTAAATTTGTTTTTCCTTTATTTCCTATTTTTTGTCCCTATATATCAATCCTACAGATTTTCGTCAGCAGGATATTGTAGTCAATTTGAATTCTTCCTTCATAATTTTAATTAATAGTTTACTTTTTCTTCGGCTTATCAGCCAAGTAAATTCTTGTTACTTCGGTTCTGTGGTGACCTAAGTTTTCGCTTACAATCTTTCGAGCTTTCTTTGG
>JAFSAM010000039.1 GCA_017441005.1 Clostridia bacterium
CCCACGGGACCCATTTATGGGTAGTAAGTAACAATTGCATGGCTGGCAGGCCAATAAAAAGCGCACTTGTGCGCTGCCAGTATCGATTAGGGCTATGCCCGAAAATGAAAAACCACCCGCTATGCGGGTGGATTTTTATTTGTACAACATTAATTTTTCCCCATAGCTTTATAATATTGGAAATGAGTTTTCATATAATAAAGCTAATTAATATAATCAATTATTTTCAAAGGATAATCAGCCACCAAAAAACCTTCTATGCTTTCTCGCTTGCGCGGAAGTTGATTTGTAAACCATTTTGCCTGTATAGCCTTCATTCCGACACGTTCAGCGCCCTCAAGCTCGTTGCTCCCCCCGTCACCGACAAAGAAACATTCATTTAACTCAACGCCTAATCTCTTTGCGGCATCCTCGTATATACAGGGGTCCGGCTTTTTCATTTTCACTTCGTATGACAACAATATCTCATCAAAATAATGCGCTAAATCCGATTCTTTCAGCATAGCTACTTCTTCGGAAGAACAGTTGCTTATCATTGCAATTTTTATACCATTTGCTTTCAATGTATCCAACAAAATCAACACGTCATTATTGATATTATCAAAGCAAGCGGATTTTGTTTGAATTCTTTTCTTGATAACACTTGATATTATTTCACCCGAAACGTCTTTTTGCAGCTTTTTCAAAACGTATCTGATCGATTCTTCAAAGCTCATTCTTCCCGTATAACGGTCATTCTCTTTTTCGTTCCAATAAGGATCAAAAGATTTTCTATCGATCATAAGATCGGCGCACATTTCGTTTTTGGTGTATTTTTTGTGTCCCCATTCTGTTATCAATGTCTCAAACAGGTCAAAAACAACTGCTTTGTATTTCATATCTGCTCCTCATATCGGATTACTGAATATATTATAACAATAAACCCGCAGATTTGTCAATCTGCGGGTTTATTGTTTTACCACCGCAAGAATGCGTGGGGTGTACCGGAAAAAATACTTTTAGTTTGCAAAAACTTTTTATGAAGCGCGGTTATGACCGTCACGTGAATGTCCGTTACATCCGACGTTACACTTACTGCCGCACTGCTTGGCATAGGGACAACCGATACACTTATCTCCGCGTTTTTTTGCACGCACAAGATAGCATACAACAGCCGACGTAATCGCAACCAATATTATAACTACAATAGCATTTACCATAACCGTACTCCCAAAATATAGTCTGTTATTTTGTACCGTCCAAAGCGTATTCCGCTTTCATTTTCTTCTTGTTTTTTATGATCAGAGCTGCCACGAATGCCGCCATTGCAAGTACCGCAACAAGACCGCCGATGACAGCGACGACGTTAAGAGTTCCGCCTACAATGATCGTACCGATAGTGTATACGAAATATGCAACCGTGTAACCAACCGCAAGCTGAAGTCCGATTCCGCCCCAGAGCCATTTCGCGCTCTTCATTTCGGCATTCATAGCCCCGATAGCCGCAAAGCAAGGAGGTGTATAGAGGTTAAACATCAAGTAAGCAAGTGCCGCAACCTTGGATATCGCCATAATGCCGGCGACCTCGGCACCCGCGCCCTCCATGAGAGCGAGCTCTTCTGTATCAATAAGGTTTTCGAGACCCACAAAGCATACCGCAAGTGTTCCGACGACGTTTTCCTTTGCAATGAAGCCTGTGATCGCTGCCGCCGCCAGCTGCCAGGAAACAACGCCCACGATGGGAACAAGCAGATAAGCAAAGGGAGATGCGATGGAAGCCAGAATAGACGAATCCGCACTCTCGGCAACCGAGAAGCTCCAGGTAAAGGTCTGCATAAGCTGTACTGCCATATTACATACCAGAATAATGGTAGCCGCTTTTACGATATATGCCCAGCCACGGCTGCACATTGATTTGAATGCACCCCAGAAGGAAGGAGCCTTGTATTCGGGAAGCTCTATGATAAAGAACGATTTTCTTGCCTTATAGCCTGTGATAAGATTGATAAGCAATGCACCGAGGAAGATGAGAATAATGCCTGCAAAGTACATCAACGCACTTACCCACCAAGCGTCTTTAAAGAATGCACCTGCAAAAAGGGCAATTACGGGGATCTTCGCACCGCAAGGCATAAAGGGTGCAAGCATTGCGGTCGCTCTGCGCTCACGCTCGTTACGGATGGTACGGCTCGCCATGATCCCGGGAACTGCACAACCAACTGTGATTACAAAAGGAATGACCGATTTGCCCGAAAGACCGACCTTCTTGAAAATGGGGTCAAGCACTACTGCCGCACGGGACATATAACCGCAATCCTCAAGAAGCGCGATCAGGAAATACATTACCATTACAAGGGGCAAGAAGCCTACTACTGCAACAACGCCGCCGATCACACCGTCAACAAGTATAGCCGAAAGAAGAGGATTTGCATCACCGAGAAGTCCGCCGACCCATCCCTGGAACTGTTCAAGCAGAGGAACGAGACCGGGGATAGAAGTATCTCCCACCTCGACGCCTTCTGCTATCCATGTACCGAGAGTGGTCTGTGATATGTAGAATACAAGAAACATTACTGCTGCAAAAATCGGAATACCGAGCCACTTGTTTGTAAGTACGGCATCGATCTTGTCGCCGACGTTCTTATCCTTTGTCAAAACCTTACGGCTTTCAACTTCCTTTACGATTTTGTTTACAAAAGCAAAACGTTCACGGTCTGCCTTTTCAACCTCAGCCTTATTTGTAAGATCTATGTCTTTCTGTCTGTACGGAGCAAACTGTCCCTTGCCCGCCTCATTGATTGCTGTCTCAACAAGAAGCTTCAAGCCTTCGGTCGAAGTCGATACGGTTTTTACAACGCGACAGCCGAGCTTAGTACAAAGAAGCTCTTCATCGATCTTGTTCCCCTTTTTCTTCCCGATGTCGCTCTTGTTAAGCGCGACAACAACGGGGATTCCGAGCTCGAGAAGCTGTGTTGTAAAAAACAAGCTGCGGCTCAAATTGTCAGCGTCAACAATATTGATTATAACGTCGGGATTCTCGTTTTTAACGTAAGAGCTCGTTACACTCTCCTCACTCGTAAAGGGGGACATAGAGTATGCACCCGGAAGGTCGACGGCAATAACCTGCTCGTTTCCGGCATACACTTTTTTGATCGGGTGCTCCTTCTTGTCTACCGTAACTCCTGCCCAGTTGCCGACCTTTTCATTACGGCCGGTCAGAGCATTGTACATAGTAGTTTTACCCGAGTTCGGGTTTCCTGCTAAAGCAATTCTCATAAAATGCTTCCTCCGCTTTCTAAACCTATATATAATCCTCTTTGGATATAGTTTCATTTTTTGAGTTAGTCTCCGCTAACCGAGTTTCCAAAAAAAATAAGTGTAAAAACTTATTTTTTTAATATACAATTATAGTTTCCGCCAATTGCTTGTCGATATTATAGCGGGCATCCTTTATGGAAACGGTGCAGCCGCCCTTACGGTGAGCAATCACGGTTATGGTCTCGCCTGCGTAACAGCCGAGAGAAAACAAAAAGGAGTTCAGCTCATCGTCATCTGTGTTTATCTGCTGAATAATATACTCTCTGCCCTCTTCTGCTTGTCTCAAAGTCATATCCGTCACCACCCTTTTTTAAATCAGTTAGCTTTCGCTAACCCCAGTTGCAAAAAACACAGTTAGCATCCGCTAACCACATACCATTATACATATTCACCTACGTTTTGTCAAGAGTTTTTTAAAAAATTTTTATTTTTTGGGGGAGGTTAGTCTTTTTCAAAAGTATTCCCCAAAGGATGTCACCACCCTTTGGGGAATAAGCAGTTATTTATCACAAATACGACTGCATCGTAGCCTTGCAGGCATCAATAGCTGCATTTGCTTTTTCGGCTGTCGTGCCGTTTACAAGATAATAGAGCTTCAATTTAGGCTCTGTTCCCGAAGGACGTACAACTACAACGTCTCCGTTTGAGTTTTCATAATAGAGAACGTTGGAGGAAGGAAGACCGGTAGGCTCGTTCTTGCCCGTCAAAACATCGGTGATCACGCCCGTCTTGTAGTCGCGGACTGATACTACCTTAAGACCGCCCAGCTCCTTCAAAGGATTATTTCTGAGGTTTTCCATGAAGGCATCCATTCTTTCCTTGCCGTCAAGTCCCTCCATATAGATGCTCTGTACTCCCTCGAAATAATAGCCGTACTTTTCGTAAAGCGCCATCAAAGCATCGTAAAGAGTCATACCCTTTTGCATATAATATGCCGCCATCTCGCAAATAAGCATTGTTGCTACGACAGCATCCTTATCTCTGGCATAAGTGCCCTTCAGGTAGCCGTAGCTTTCCTCAAAGCCAAGTAAAAAGTCACCGTAGCCCTTCTTTTCGTAGTTTTTGATCACTTCACCGATAAACTTGAATCCCGTAAGAACGTTGTGGTGAGTAACTCCGTTTTCCTTGCAGATCTTTGTCGCAAGCTCGGTCGATACAATTGTTTTTACGGCATAAGGATGCTCAAGGCTAATTCCCTTTTCTTTATATGCCGTAATGATATAATCAAGCAAAAGTGATCCTACCTGGTTACCCGTCAGGCATTTGAAGTCGCCCTGAGACGTTCTTGCCATAATACCCACTCTGTCGGCATCGGGGTCGGTCGCGATTATAAGGTCACTCTCGACCTTCTCGGCAAGCTTGATACCCTCACTAAACACCTCGGGAAACTCGGGATTGGGATTGGGGGTACCGGGGAAATTGCCGTTGGGCTCCATCTGGCTGTCTACCGTATAGAGATTTGTCAGACCGCATTTTTTCAATATCTCGGGTACAAGTACACGTCCCGTACCGTGGAGGGGGGAGTATACGATCTTCAGGCTTTCCGATACCTTTGCAAAAAGCTCGGGATAAATCGCTTGTTTTTGCACATTTTCAAGATATTTTTCATCGATTTCGCGCCCGATTATCACAATTTTTCCCGATTTGACAGCCGAATCGAAGTCAATTCTCTTTACGTCGTCAAAAATATCGGTATTTTTCATATACTCGGCAACTGTGTTCGCTTCCTCGGATGCAAGCTGTGCGCCGTCCTCCCAGTAAGCCTTGTAGCCGTTATATTTTGCGGGGTTGTGGGATGCTGTAATATTAATTCCCGCAATACAGTTAAGCTCTCTCAGTGCAAATGAAAGCACGGGGGTAGGGCGAAGCGACTCAAAAATGTATGCCTTTACTCCGTTAGCCGCCAAAACCTCGGCCGATACCCTTGCAAAGCGCTCGGAATTGTTGCGGCAATCGTATGCGATAGCAACCCCTCTTTCGCTCATTTTTATGTTGTTTATCAGGTTTGCGATTCCCTGGGTAGCTCTTCCCACGGTATAAACGTTCATAGCGTTTGTACCTGCTGTCATCACACCTCTGAGACCTGCCGTACCAAAGGAAATGTCCGACGAAAACCACATTTTTATCTCGTCTTCGTTCCCCTCCATTTTTTTAAGAGACTCTCTTACGTCGCTGTCAAGCGAAGTGTTATCTTTCCATCTTTTGTACTCGTTCAAATAATCAGCCATAATGCCCTCCGTGTCTGTTTTTGACTGTCTTGATCTGTGTATAGATTCCAATAATCTCGTATCCCGGCACCTCGAGCTCAAGCCAGAATAAGAATCTGTCAAGCTTACCGTTACCCTTGAATACAACGTCGAAATAATATTCCTTTTCCGAATAGTATATGGGTAAAGAATCTATTTTATTCAAGTTAAAACCGAAATAATTTGCCGCCGCTAAAACTCGGTGAAGCATTTGATCTTCCCCGAGACGAAGCCCGATCTCAACAAACTCGCCCTCTGATATACTGCTTTTGCACTCAATTTTCGCAAGCTCTCTTTTAAGCAACGCAAAACGTGTGACCTTACCGTTTGCGTTTTCGACACTGTACGTCAATACGATCTTCAGTTCGTATTTGCGTATCATATTGCCGAAAGCCGCCAGTCTGCCCTCCTCCGAATTCTCGGTAGGAAGGATACAGTAAGGCGCACGGCTGTAGTAGACCTCCTCGCAAACGTCCGAAAAAGAATCCTCATACCGAGCTCGCGGATCGTTCAAAAACTTTGAAAAATTGTTGTAAGCTATATCCGCCAAAGGGTTTTTCAGATAAACCACCGTATCCGCATCAAACTGGGTCTCCGTCTCGTAATTCGAGAATATTGAAGCCGAAGTTGCCGTGCTGTGCTCAGCAAAATTCAACTTGTCATACGCAGAAACAGAATCAAAAACTGCATCCACGTATTTTTTATTGTCCAAAATGCAATCGATCGGTTTTCTTTCACCCACAAAGCAAAGCTTGCATGCATTGATCGGATCATCGGTAACATCCTGGCCGATCAATGCGGCTCTTTCCGCTATATGTGCCGCCCTTTTTTCAAGAGAAACAGCAAGAGATTCATCGTTTTTTTGCAGGTTTTCGTCTATTATCAGATTTTTCTCCTCAATAGATGCCATATACTTTTCCTTTATTATATTTTTAAATATTATCCTCAAGAAGCTTGAAGCTGTCGTTCAAAAACTCCTTCAGTTCTTCTGCATCAAGCTGTCTCTGCGTAAGAAGTGCAAGCATATATACCTGGTGTGCAATGATCTTGCTCTTTTCGCTTTCGGCATCCTCGCTCAGCTTTTTGATCAAAGGACTCTGTGAATTCAAAATAAGAGTTGACTCAACCGGTATCTTCTGATACTCCATAGCTCCGTTTGCGGCATAGAACTTCATCATATCATCCATTCTGCGTGCCTCTTCGGATATATTCAAAAGAGCGGGCGTTGTACTGTCGGCAAGTGTCTCAAATTTTACCGTAAGCTTTTCATTCTTGCTTACCTCTTTAAACACCTTTGCAAGGGATTCGCTCTCAAACGACTCTCCGTCACCCTTCAAAGCTTCGATATCGGCATCTACGCGAACGAATTTGATTCCTCTGTCCTGCTCGAGCACGCCCATAAACGACGTATCTATTATCTTATCAAGCAGAGCAACCTCAACGCCTCTTGCGGCAAACAGCGAGATATACTGTGCCTGCACAGTCTTGTCAGTTGCATAGTAAACGGTATTTTCGTTTGTTTCCTTCGCCTTTTCGAGATACTCGTTTACCGTAACATGTCTTCCGTCAGTAAGGGCAAGCATCAAGCTTCCCTTTACTCTGTCATAGAACTTACGGTCACGCATACAGCCGTATTCGACAAAAAGCTTTATATCGTCCCATAGGGAAGCATACTTTTCTCTGTCCGTATTGAACATCTCGTTCAGCTTGTCTGCAACCTTTTTCACAATATGTGCCGACATTTTTGCAACGTATGCGCTGTTCTGCAAATAGCTTCTCGACACGTTGAGAGGAAGCTCGGGACAATCGAGCACACCCTTAAGCATAAGCATAAACTCGGGAATGACCTCTTTGATGTTATCGGCAACAAACACCTGATTATAATAAAGCTTTACCTGTCCCTCAAGGCTGTCATACTCGTGATTAAGCTTGGGGAAATAGAGTATTCCCTTAAAATTCAGGGGGTAGTCGGCATTTATATGTATATGAAACAGAGGTTCCTTGAAATCGAAAAATGCCTTCTTATAGAACTCCTTATACTCCTCGTCGGTGCATTCCGAGGGCAGCTTCTTCCACAAAGGCTCGACGTCGTTTATGGGAACGGTCTTTTCGCAGTCACATTCACCCTCATGCTCGCACACCTTGCCATCGTCGAAGTATATTTCGACCGGCATAAACGAGCAGTATTTATTGAGTATTTCTCTTATCTTTGCCTCGGAAAGGAATTCCTGCTCACCCTCGCTTATATGCATAACAACGTCGGTGCCGCGGCCTTCCTTTTCGACGTCTTCGAATATTTCGTATTCGCCCGCCTCGTTACATACCCATTTTACGGCGGGAGCATCTGTGTAGCTCTTGGTTATAACGTCAACGGTATCGCTTACCATAAACGCCGAATAAAAACCGAGTCCGAAATGACCTATTATTCCGTTCTGTGCGCTTTCCTCGTTTTCGTATTCCTTGATAAAATCAAGTGCACCCGACAGAGCTATCTGACATATATATTTATTGACCTCCTCAAGCGACATACCGATTCCGTTGTCGCTTACAGTCAAGGTTTTTTCATCCTTATTGAGCTTTACAACAATTTTAAACTCGTCCTCTATTTCTTTTACCACGCCGAGAGACATAAGTCTTCTGAGCTTGGTAACTGCATCGGACGCATTACTTACGATCTCGCGGAGAAATATCTCCTTCTCCGAATAAAGCCATTTTTTTATGATCGGGAAAATATGCTCTGTTTCTACAGATATCCCGCCTTGTGTTTTCTTTGTTTCTGACATATCAGCTAATCTCCTTTTTCCGGTCGGCAAAAACCGACAAAAACAGAATAAGGGGAACTTATACCAAAGCACAAGTCCCCCAACTTTAAACTAAAATTATTCTGCTTTGGTTTCTTCGGCAGACTTATTCAGCCTTTGCCTCTTCAACCTTTGCTTCTTTCTTTGCTGCACTCTTGGACTCTTTCTTTTCTTCCTTTGCAGCCTTTTCGTCAGCTACAAGCTTAATGAGAGCCATTTCTGCGCCGTCACCGCGACGGGGACCCAATTTGTACATACGGGTGTAACCGCCGTTTCTGTCAGCGTATTCGGGTGCAATTTTATCAAAGAGCTTCTTTACTACGTCTTCCTTTGTTACGAAAGCCATAGCAGCTCTCTTTGCAGCAAGAGTATTCTTCTTGCCGAGTGTAATCATTTTTTCGGTCAAGCTACGTACTTCTTTAGCTCTGGTAAGAGTTGTTTCGATGGAGCCGTTCTCAAGGAGATAGGTTACCATACCTCTTAACATCGCCTGTCTGTGAGCAGTAGGTCTGCCGAGTTTTCTGGTTCCTGGCATTTTAAAGGGACCTCCTTCTTACATATCAATTAAATGATTGTGCCGTCTCTACTCTCAGTCTTCCTCTTTTTTGAGGTCGAGGTTGAGTGAGTGCAATTTTTGGATAACTTCTTCAAGCGACTTCTTGCCGAGGTTTCTGACCTTGATCATGTCCTCTTCCGTGCGGTTTGTAAGATCCTGAACGGTATCGATACCCGCACGCTTCAAGCAGTTGAAGCTTCTGACGGACAGTTCAAGCTCCTCAATGGTCATCTCAAGAACCTTTTCTCTGATGGTTTCTTCGCGCTCAACCAATATATCTGTCTTCATAGGCTCGTCGGACAAGTCTACAAACAGATTGAGATGCTCGTTGAGTATCTTGGCACCGAGGGAAATTGCCTCCTTAGCACTGATCGTGCCGTTGGTCAATACCTCGAGGGTAAGCTTATCATAGTCAGTGATATTGCCGACACGGGTGTTTTCAACCGTGTAGCTTACGTTGTATACAGGTGTATATATAGAGTCAGTATAGATCACACCGATTACGGACTGATTATTCTGCTTGTTCTTTTCCTGAGAAACATAGCCGCGTCCGTGGTCAAATGTAAGCTCCATATACAAACGAGTATTTTCGCTGACCGTTGCAATATGATGGTCAGGATTGAGCACTTCGATATCAGCATCCTGCTTAATGTCACCTGCGGTTACGTCCATAGGACCTGTTACGTCAATAACAACTACCTTAGGACCCTGGGTGTTAAGCTTTGCGGTGATGCCCTTGATATTAAGAATGATATTCGTAACGTCTTCGGTAACACCGGGGATAGTCGAAATCTCGTGGAGAACACCGTCAATTTTTACGCTTACTACAGCTACACCGGGAAGGGAGCTCAGTAAGACTCTGCGAAGTGAATTGCCGAGTGTTGTTCCGTATCCTCTTTCAAGAGGCTCAATGATAAATTTACCCTTTGAGCCATCTTCGCTTAAGTTTATCGTGGATATATTGGGCTTTTCTATTTCGATCATAGTTTTCCTCCTGTAATGTTAGTGTTTTCACCGGTTTTTTCCGGCTATATGGGCGGAGGTGCTGTTTTACTTTGAGTACAACTCTACGATGAGCTGTTCTTCGAACGGGAAGTCAATGTCTTCTCTCTTAGGCAGAGCAATAACCTTTGCTGATACAGCACTGTTATCAACCTCAAGCCACTTGGGAGCATTGTTGCTTTCCATTGCTTCCATCAAGCCCTTAAACTTTTCAGATGCACGTGCACCTTCTCTGAGAGCGATCACATCACCCTGTTTAACGATGATTGAAGGAACGTTTGCCTTCTTGCCGTTGATTGCAAAATGTCCGTGTGTAACGAGCTGACGAGCTTCCTTGCGGCTTTCTGCCAATCCCATTCTGTACACTACGTTGTCAAAACGACGTTCAAGCAAGGAGAGAAGATTTTCGCCGGTTACGCCTTCCTGCTTTGCAGCAATCTCGTAGTAGTGCTTGAACTGGTTCTCAAGCACACCGTAGTATCTTCTTGCCTTCTGCTTCTCACGAAGCTGCAAGCCGTATTCCTTGAGTTTCTTTGCATTTGCGCCATGCTGACCGGGAGCTGCGGGTCTGCGAGCTACCGAGCACTTGTCTGACAGACAACGTTCGCCCTTCAAAAAGAGCTTTGTACCTTCTCTGCGGCAGAGTCTGCACGCAGGTCCTGTATATCTTGCCATACTTATTTTTCCTCCTATTTACGTATTAAACACGTCTTCTCTTAGGCGGTCTGCATCCATTGTGAGGAATGGGTGTTACGTCCTTGATAAGTGTAATATCAAGACCTACTGCCTGAAGAGCACGAATTGCGGATTCTCTGCCGCTACCGGGGCCTTTTACGTAAACTTCTACGGTCTTCATACCGTGTTCCATAGCTGCTTTTGCTGCAGTTTCTGCTGCCATCTGTGCTGCGAAGGGTGTAGACTTCTTGGAGCCCTTGAAACCGAGTTCGCCTGCGGATGCCCAGGATACTGCATTTCCGTTTACATCGGATATTGTTACGATTGTGTTATTGAAAGTAGCGCGAATATGTGCCGCACCCTTCTCAATATTCTTACGCTCGCGGCGTTTTCTTACAACCTTTTTTGCTGCTGCTTTTGCCATCTGAAGTATTACACTCCTTTACTTCTTCTTATTTGCGATAGTTTTTGCAGGGCCTTTTCTTGTTCTTGCGTTTGTCTTTGTACGCTGACCTCTTACGGGGAGACCCTTTCTGTGTCTTATACCGCGATAGCAGTTGATCTCAACCAATCTCTTGATGTCAAGAGCAACTTCACGGTGCAAGTCACCTTCTACCTTATAGTTGTTTTCAATCTCATCTCTGAGCTTTGCAACTTCGTCCTCTGTGAGATCCTTAGCTCTCTTGTCAGGGTCTATGCCTGTGCTTGCGAGGATGTCGTTTGCACTTTTACGGCCAATACCATATATATAGGTAAGAGCTATTTCGATGCGTTTTGCATTAGGAATATCAACACCTGCTATACGTGCCATTTCTTATTTTCACCTCTTTAGCCTTGTTTCTGTTTATGCTTAGGGTTTTCGCAAATAACCATTACTTTGCCTTTTCTCTTAATGATCTTGCATTTTTCACATATTTTCTTTACGCTGGGTTTGACCTTCATTTCTTTACACCGGTCCTTTCTTTACGCGTATTATTATTTAGTGCGCCAGGTTATACGGCCCTTTGTAAGGTCGTACACTGAAACTTCTACTGTAACTTTGTCGCCCGGTACAATCCAGATATAGTTCATTCTGAGCTTACCCGAAATGTGAGCGTTTACGGTATGCCCGTTGGGCAGTTGTACCTTGAAGGTTGCATTGGGCAGTGCCTCGAGTACAGTACCTTCAAATTCAATAACGTCGTCCTTTGGCAGAATAATCACTCCTTCTTAAATTTCAGGACATTTTATGATACTTTGAAACAATTTTTGCCGCGGTCCTGTCGGAAAGTCCTTTGTTTACAGGCGGTGTTGCTAATTCACCGTCAAGCTTTCCCACAAGCCTTATATGTTTCAATCTTTTCTTTTTTGGCTTCTCAATCTTTTTCAGACTTGCCGTCTTCAACAGAGGCACATAAGTTCCATCAAGCACACCGACTGTGATGTATGCTATGCACATTCTGTGACCTGCAAGTGAAACTGCGATACTTCGAAAAATAAACTTAAATCAGTTTACTTTTGTAGTAGAGATTACGCCGTCGTCTGTCAGTATGTTCGTATGCTCATAGTGAGCAGACAACTTTCCGTCTTTGGTTTTTACCGTCCATCCGTCGGGGAGAACGTAGACCTCATGGGTTCCCGCGTTTACCATCGGCTCTATTGCAAGTGCCATACCCTTACAGAGTCTGACGCCGTGTCCCTTTGTTCCGTAGTTCGGAACGCTTGGATCCTCGTGCAATTCCTTGCCGATTCCGTGTCCGACAAACTGTCGAACCACGCTGAAGCCGTATTGCTTTACGTGCTCTTCGATCGCACTTCCGATGTCACCCAACCGGTTGCCCGGTATTGCGGCAGCGATACCCTTCTCGAAAGAAGTTTTTGCCGCTTCGATAAGGCGCTTTGCCTCGTCGGAAACATTTCCGACGGCAAAGGTGTTGGCAGAATCTCCGTGGAAACCCTTATAGAAGGCTCCGACGTCGATCTTGACTATGTCGCCGTCTTGAAGAATCTTATTCTTCGACGGGATACCGTGTATGACCTCATCATTTATGGATATGCAGGCACTTCCTGGGAAGCCGCCGTATCCGAGAAAGCTGGGCTTTGCTCCCGACTTTACTATATGATTTCGGATCAGATCGTCAAGATGCTTTGTGGAGACACCTTCTTTTACAGCCTCACCGGCAAGGCACAATGCCTCACCCGTGATTCTGCCTGCCTCTTTCATAATCGCAATTTGAGCTGCGTTTTTAATTTGTATCATAGATATTCGCCTTTTAGGCACGAATTGATTTCAAGATCAATTCCGTTATCTCTGTTATATCACCGCGTCCGTCGACGGACTTCAGGATACCCTTCTTGCCGTAGTAGTCCTTGAGAGGTTCTGTCTGATCGTGATAGATCTTGAGTCTCTCGAGTACTGTCTCGGGCTGGTCATCCTTACGGATTATAAGCTTTGCACCGCACTTGTCGCAAGTTTTATTATCCTTTGTGGGGATATACTTGATATGATAAGACATTCCGCACGCTTCGCATACGCGACGTCCGCTCATACGTTCAACAATGTCGGCATCGTCGACGTCAATGTCAACGACGTAGTCGATTTTTACGCCAAGCTCGTCAAGCGCTTCCGCCTGAGGAACCGTGCGAGGGAAACCGTCAAGAATAAAGCCGTTCTTGCAGTCGTCTGCAGTGAGACGTTCTTTAATAATGCCGATTACCACTTCGTCGGGAACGAGGGCACCCTTTTCGGTATATGCCTTAGCAGCAGTACCCATTTCTGTTCCGTTCTTTATCGCTTCGCGAATGATCGCTCCGGTGGAGATGGTGGGTATTGAGCAGATTTCTGCGATCTTCTCTGCCTGTGTACCCTTACCTGCTCCGGGAGCTCCAAGGAATATTATCTTCATACTGTCTCCTTAATCCAAGAAGCCCTTGTAATGACGCATAGTCATCTCTGCTTCAATTGCACGTACAAGCTCAATTACTACACCAACTACGATGATGACAGAAGAACCACCAAATGCGAGCTGACCGATACCGGTTGCACTGAACGTATCAAGCGCAATAATGTTGATTACAAGCGGGAGAACCGCTACAACACTAAGCATAATTGCACCGATAAGTATGATCTTGTTGAGAACCTTGGTAATGTAGTCCGAGGTAGGCTTACCGGGACGGATACCGGGAATAAATCCACCGTTCTTTTTAAGATTGTTTGAAACTTCTACGGGGTTAAAGGAAATTGCAATGTAGAAATATGCGAATGCAATAATGAGGATTATAAAGAGTATTACGTAGAACCAGGATGTGTGGGAGAAGAACTGAAGGAACTTATACCAGAACGTTCCCTCTTTGGGGTTACTCAAAAGAGCTGCGATGGTAGTGGGAAGACCGAGGATAGAGTTTGCGAAAATGATAGGCATAACGCCCGACATATTAACCTTGATAGGAAGGTTCGTGCTCTGTCCGCCGTACATCTTTCTACCTACGACCTTCTTAGCATACTGAACGGGGAGACGGCGTTCGCTTTCGCTCATAAATACGATGAATGCAAGCATACCGAGACCGATCACTATTACTACGAGGGCATATACAAGACCCTGCCAGCCGCCTGTGAACATTTTTGTGAAGAGTTCAACAAGGAATGCGGGGAGCCCTGCCAAGATATTGGCAAAGAGTATGATAGACACACCGTTGCCGATACCGAAATCGTTAACCTGTTCTGCAAGCCACATGATCAATGCGGAGCCTGCGACGTAACAAGCAAGAATTACGAATGCACCGAACACACCTGCGCCGGGAACGATCATATTGTTTACCTTCATAAACATATAGTAACCGTATGCGGTAACAAGTGCAATGCCGATGGTTACGTAACGGCTGATCTGGTTGATCTTCTTCTTACCTTCTTCTCCGTCCTTCGAAAGTCTTTCGAGAGCGGGAATCGCGATAGAAAGAAGCTGCATAACGATCTGCGCTGTGATATAAGGAGATACCGAAAGCGCAAACAGCGTTGCCTGGGAGAATGCATCACCTGAAAGAAGGTTTACATACTGGAAGAAAGAACCTGTACTATTGATGATGTCGCCCATTCTTGTTGCGTTAACGTAAGGAACGGGAATGCTGGCACCTACACGGTACAATACTACGATCAAAAGAGTAAAAAGAATCTTTTTTCTGAGTTCGGGGATCTTCCAACCGTTCTTTATAGTCTGAAGCATTATACCACCTCAGTCTTTCCGCCCGCTGCCTCGATTTTTTCTTTTGCAGCAGCAGAGAAGATTGTAGCTTTTACGGTTAATTTCTTGGAGATTTCACCGTTGCCCAGAATCTTAAGACCGTCGAGTTCTTTTCCAACCAAGCCGCACTCGATGAGTGCTGCCATATCAACAACGTCACCGTCATTGAATCTGTCAAGCTTGCTGATGTTTACAATTGCATATTCTTTTGCAAAATGGTTCTTGAAACCTCTCTTGGGCAAGCGTCTGTAAAGCGGGATCTGTCCGCCTTCGAAGCCGGGACGTACACCGCCGCCGGAACGAGCGTTCTGACCCTTGTGACCCTTACCTGCTGTTTTTCCGTTACCGGAACCGGCACCGCGTCCTTTGCGGTATGCGCTCTTTACGGAGCCTTCTGCCGGAGAAAGTTCATGGAGTTTCATGGTATTTCCTCCTTATCCTTCAATCTTTTCCACCTTGACAAGGTGGGAAATAACCTTGATCTTACCGTTCAAAACGTCGCCTTCAGCGTGTACGGTAAAATCGCCGATTTTGCCAAGTCCGAGGGACTTAGCTGTTGTTTTCTGGTTAGGCTTTGCGCCGATGAGGCTTTTTACAAGCGTTACTTTTACGTTTGCCATAATTCTGCCTCCTTAGTCCTTGATAGCGTCTACGCTTACATCGCGGAGAGCTGCAATTTCTTCCATTGTACGAAGAGCCTTGAGTCCTTCAAATGTTGCCTTAACAACGTTTGTAGGATTGTTCGAACGAAGGCACTTTGCACGAATGTTCTTGATACCTGCCATTTCAACAACGGCACGGCATGTACCACCTGCGATAATACCGGTACCTTCTTTAGCAGGCTTAAGGAGAACCTTACCTGCACCGTAGATACCCATTACCTCATGAGGAATTGTGTCACCCTTCATAGATACGGTGATCATGTTTTTCTTTGCATCTTCAATACCCTTGCGGATAGCATCCGGAACTTCGGCAGCCTTGCCGAGACCGTAGCCTACATGGCCCTGACCGTCGCCTACAACCATAATTGCAGTAAATCTTGCAATACGGCCGCCCTTAACTGTCTTGGAAACACGGTTGAGAGCTACGAGTTTTTCCTGAAGATCGAGTGTCGAAGCATCTATTCTCTGATTCATTAAACTTTCCTCCTGTTTCCTTAGAACTTAAGGCCGCCCTCACGAGCAGCTTCTGCGAGTTCCTTAACACGTCCGTGATAAAGGTTACCGCCACGGTCAAATACAACTTCTGTAATGCCCTTTTCAAGAGCTCTTTCAGCGATCGTCTTACCAATCTGTCTTGCGGCTTCTTTGTTACCGCCGTATCCTGCAAAGGCCTTTTCCAAAGTGGATGCGGATACCAATGTTACGCCCTTTGTATCGTCAATAACCTGAACCTGAATGTTCTGAAGCGAACGATATACGCAAAGGCGAGGTCTTTCGGGAGTACCCGAAATCTTTGCTCTGATTCTCTTATGTCTCTTAAGACGCTGAGCTTTGCTGTCTTTTCTTGATACCATTCTATTCCACTCCTTTCATTATTTACCGGCCTTACCGGCTTTGCGGCGAATTCTCTCGTCAGAGTACTTAACACCCTTACCAAGGTAGGGTTCGGGAGGTCTCTTGCTTCTGATTTCGGCAGAGAGCTGACCAACCTTCTGCTTGTCAGTGCCCTTAACGATGATCTGGTTTGCATTGGGAACTTCAATTGTAATTCCGTCTGCTTCTTCAAATGTGATGGGGTGAGAGTAACCGAGGTTAAGGGTAAGTGTCTTACCTGCTTTTGCTGCTCTGTAACCAACGCCGTTGATATCGAGAGTCTTGCTGAAGCCCTTTGTTACGCCTTCAACCATGTTGCTCAACAATGTTCTTGTCAAGCCGTGGAGAGCCTTGTGCTCCTTCATCTCGGAGGGACGCTCAACGATAAGTGTATTGCCTTCCTTCTTGATGATCATTTCTTTATGAAGTGCCTGAGTCAATGTACCCAATGCACCCTTTACTGTTACAACGTTTCCTGCCTCTATCTTTACATCGACGCCGGCGGGAATTTCGATGGGTTTTCTACCAATTCTAGACATCTCTTCTTACCTCCCCATTACCATACAAAGGCAAGTACTTCGCCGCCAACATTCTCTTTACGAGCCTGCTTGTCGGTCATAATGCCCTTGGGTGTAGATACGATAGCGATGCCGAGACCGTTCATAACCTTCGGCATGTCTTCACAGTTAGAATAAACTCTGAGACCGGGCTTAGATACTCTCTTAAGACCCTGGATTACTCTCTGCTTATTCTTGTACTTGAGTGTGATTCTGATCACGCCCTGCTTGCCGTCTTCGATGATCTCGAAGCCCTTTACGAAGCCTTCTGCAACAAGAATGTCGGCAATCGCCTTCTTCATGTTGGAAGCAGGAACGTCAACTGTTTCGTGTTTTGCGCTGTTTGCATTTCTGATACGTGTGAGCATATCAGCAATAACGTCTGACATTTGCATTTTTATATCCTCCATATATGCAAGTTAATTTCTTGCCGCCCGAGATTTTTTCGGGCTGCATACCGGGGGTTAAAGTTTTTTACTTTCCTACCGGCAGGTTTGGAAGCTTTTTAGCTTTTTTACTGTTTTAGTTCTGGATTACCAGCTTGCTTTACGCACGCCCGGAATTTCGCCCTTATAAGCCAGCTCGCGGAAACAAATACGGCAGATACCGTACTTGCGGAGGTAAGCGTGAGGACGACCGCAGATCTTACATCTGTTGTATTCACGTGTGGAATACTTCTGTGTTTTCTGCTGTTTTAAAACCATTGCCTTCTTTGCCACGATTTTTTCCTCCTTTTATTTTGCGAACGGTGCGCCCATCAATGTGAGAAGCTCTCTTGCTTCTTCATCTGTCTGAGCTGTCGTTACAAATGCGATATCCATACCGCGGATCTTCTCGATCTTGTCGTACTCGATCTCAGGGAAGATCAACTGCTCTTTCAAACCGAGAGAGTAGTTGCCTCTGCCGTCGAAAGCGTTGGGGTTGATACCCTTGAAGTCACGAACACGGGGAAGAGAGAAGTTGAAAAGACGATCCATGAATTCGTACATCTTTTCGCCTCTGAGCGTTACCTTAACGCCGATCTTCATACCCTGTCTGAGCTTGAAGTTTGCTACAGACTTCTTTGCGTATGTGGGAACAGCCTTCTGGCCGGATATCATTGTTACTTCTTCGATAACGTTTTCAATTACCTTGGAGTTGTCCTTTGCATCGCCTGTACCGACGTTGATCACGATCTTGTCGAAACGGGGGATCTGCATGGGGCTCTTGTAATTGAACTTCTTCATAAGAGCGGGGGCTACTTCTGACTTATAATAATCTCTGAGTCTTGCCATCTTTCTTTACCTCCGCAATTCTTACAGCTCTTGACCGCATTTTGCACAAACGCGGATCTTCTTGCCGTCTTTGATTTCATGTTTGATTCTGACGCCCTTCTTGCACTTGGGGCAAACGATCTGCACCTTGTCTGCATACATAGCGCCTTCTACCTTGATGATACCGCCTGCTTCGCCCTGCTTTCTGGGTTTAACATGCTTGCTAACGATGTTTACACCGTTTACGATAACCTTGCCTTCTTCGGGAGATACTTCTACTACCTTACCCTGCTTGCCCTTATCGTCACCGGAAATAACAACTACAGTATCATCTTTTCTTACGTGAACTTTCTTATTCATGACAATACCTCCTTAAAGTACTTCCGGAGCAAGTGACAATATCTTCAAATAATCCTTTTCACGAAGCTCTCTCGCTACAGGACCGAAAATACGTGTTCCTCTGGGGTTCTTATCTTCTTTAATAATTACAGCAGCGTTTTCGCCGAACTTGATATATGAACCGTCGTTTCTTCTGATGCCCTTTACTGTTCTTACGACTACAGCCTTTACGACTTCGCCTTTCTTAACCTGGCCGCCGGGAGCAGCTTTTTTGACTGAACAAACTACAACATCGCCGATGTTTGCATAACGTCTGCCTGTTCCGCCGAGCACGCGAATACACATAAGTTCTTTAGCGCCGGTGTTGTCCGCCACTTTCATATATGATTGCTGTTGTATCACTGCGTTTCCTCCTCTTCGATACGATTTTTGACGTATCTACTTAATTACTTAGCCTTTTCGATGATTTCAACAAGTCTCCATCTCTTTGTCTTGGAAAGAGGTCTTGTTTCCATTACGCTAACTTTATCGCCAACATTGCACTCGTTCTTTTCGTCGTGTGCATGAAGTTTGATTGTGTTTTTAATAACCTTGCCGTACTTGGGATGCTTTACGTTATCTTCGATCGCAACAACTATGGTCTGTTCCATACTGTTCGAAATAACCTTACCAACACGGACTTTTCTGAGATTACGAACTACTTCACTCATGACTGTTTCTCCTTCCTGCAACTTAAGCATTCTTCTCACGAAGAATCGTCATTACGCGTGCGATATCCTTTTTGACATCCGCAATTCTGTGAGGATTGTCAAGCTGGTTTATCGAATGCTGGAAGCGGAGGTTAAACAGTTCGCCCTTGAGCTCTGCAAGCTTTGCGTTGAGCTCTTCGGAAGTCATTTCTCTGATTTCTTTAACTTTCACGGCTTATACCTCCTCGTCTTCGGATGCAGCGCTTTCCTTAACTACAAACTTGCACTTAATGGGAAGCTTGTGAGATGCAAGACGCATAGCTTCTCTTGCAGCTTCAACTTCAACGCCGTCCATTTCAAACATTACTCTTCCGGGCTTTACTACTGCTACCCAGTACTCGGGAGAACCCTTACCGGAACCCATTCGGGTCTCAGCAGGCTTTTCTGTAATAGGCTTGTCCGGGAAGATCTTGATCCAAACTTTACCGCCACGCTTTACGTAACGTGTCATAGCAATACGGGCTGCCTCTATCTGGTTGCTGGTGATCCATGCGGGCTCGGTTGCTACGAGACCGTAAGAACCGTAACTGATAGTGTTGCCGCGGGTTGCCTTACCCTTAAGTCTGCCGCGCTGTACGCGTCTGTATTTTACTCTCTTAGGCATTAACATGGCTTACTTCGCGCCCCCTTCTCTGCGTTCTCTTCTAGGAGCACGGTCGTTTCTGTCGCGTCTCTGACGGTTGTCGCGACGGTCACGCTTGTCGGGCTTTACGTCTACCTTTGCTTCTGCAAAGCGATTCTTGCCGTCGTGAAGTACCTCGCCCTTGTAGATCCATACCTTTACACCGATCTTACCGTATGTGGTATTTGCTTCAAAGAAGCCGTATTCGATGTCAGCACGGAGTGTCTGAAGCGGAATAGTACCTTCGTGATAGTGCTCACTTCTTGCGATTTCTGCGCCGCCCAAACGACCGCTGCAGGTAACCTTGATACCCTTAGCGCCGAGTCTCATTGTACGGCCGATTGCCTGCTTCATAGCACGGCGGAATGAAATTCTGCGTTCAAGCTGTCCTGCAATGCTCTCAGCTACGAGCTGTGCATTGAGGTCGGGATACTTGATTTCAACAACGTTTACTGATACAGGCTTGTTGAGCATACCCTCAAGTGTGAGGCGGAGCTTTTCGATCTCTGCACCTCCGCGTCCGATGATCATACCGGGCTTAGCGCAGTGAATGAATACTCTCACTCTTGCACTGTCACGCTCGATCTCGATCTTAGGAACGCCTGCAGCCTGCAAACTCTTTTTGAGATAATTTCTTACTTTGTAGTCGGACACAAGCGTATCGCCAAAGCACTCGTCTTTTTCGAACCATCTTGAATCCCAGTTTTTAATTACGCCCACGCGCAAACCGTGGGGATTAACCTTCTGACCCATTTTCGCTTGCTCCTTTCTTAAACTCTTTCTTTAACGACAATTGTCATGTGGCTTGTTCTCTTCAATATTCTGTCTGCGGAACCTCTTGCTCTGGGCATCATTCTTTTAAGAGTGGGGCCGGGGCATACGTAGCATTCCGATACATAAAGGTTTTTGCCGTCCATATTGAAGTTGTTTTCTGCATTAGCAACAGCGCTGTTCAGCAGCTTGAGTAAGTATTCAGCTGCGGAGTTGGGAATATTCTTGAGAATTGCCTGAGCCTTTACCGTATCCTTGTTTCTGATAAGATCGAGGACGATCTTTACCTTACGGGGTGAAATTCTGGCATATCTGAGAATCGCTCTTGCTTCTTTAACCTGTGCATTTGCTTCCATTACGGATGATTCCTCCCTTCATTTCCCGTCTTATTTCGTGTTGCTTGTCTTGGAACCGGAGTGGCCCTTGAACAATCTTGTAGGTGCGAATTCGCCGAGCTTATGTCCAACCATATCTTCGGTAATGTATACCGGGATATGCTTCTTACCGTCGTGAACCGCAATGGTGTGACCTACAAATTCCGGGAATATTGTGGAGGCCCTTGACCATGTCTTTACAACTTTCTTTTCATTAGCTTCGTTCATCGCAGCAATTCTTGCGAAAAGCTTTTCTTCGACAAACGGGCCTTTTTTCAAGCTTCTGCTCATTTATCGGTACCTCCTTCTTATTTGCCGTTTCTGTGCTTCAGAATGAATTTTTCGGTTCTTGCCTTCTTGTTACGTGTCTTATAACCGAGAGCAGGCTTGCCCCAAGGTGTAACAGGCGAGGGATGACCGATAGGTGAACGGCCTTCACCACCACCGTGAGGGTGGTCTACGGGGTTCATTACGGAACCGCGTACTGTGGGACGGATACCCATGTGACGTGTACGTCCTGCCTTACCGATCTTAACTGTGTCATGCTCGATGTTGCCTACCTGACCGATTGTAGCCTGGCAGTTGAGACGAACGAGACGAACTTCACCGGAAGGAAGACGAATCTGTGCCATACCGTTTTCTTTAGCCATAAGCTGTGCTGCAGCACCTGCAGAACGAACCAGCTGGCCGCCCTTGCCGGGATACAATTCAATGTTGTAAATGAACGTACCGACTGGGATGTTTTCGATAGGAAGCGTGTTACCCGCCTTGATGTCCGCATCAGCACCTGTTGTTACAGTGTCGCCTGCGGTAAGTCCTGCGGGAGCTACCATATATTTCTTATCGCCTGCTTCGTCCTCGAGAAGTGCGATGTAAGCGGTTCTGTTAGGATCGTACTCGATACCGATAACCTTCTCAACACCTGCAGTCTCGCGCTTGAAGTCGATAAGTCTGTATTTCTTCTTGTTGCCGCCGCCCTTGTGACGAACGGTGATTCTGCCGTAGCTGTTACGGCCGGAGTGCTTCTTAAGAGTTGTAAGAAGGCTCTTTTCGGGGGTAAACTTTGTTACTTCGTCGAAAGAAGGAGCTGACATGTGTCTTCTCGACGGAGTAGTAGGTTTGTATTTAATAGCTGCCATTTTTAACTCCTCCTATTAGATCATGCCATCGAAGAACTCGATCGTCTTGGAGTCTGCAGTAAGTGTTACGATTGCTTTCTTCCAAGCCTTCTTGTAACCTGCATGAACACCGACTCTTCTGGGCTTCTTCTTCATGTTGATCGTATTTACATCAGCAACCTTTACTTTGAAAAGCTCTTCAACTGCACTTGCAATTTCGGGCTTGGTTGCACTCTTCATTACTTCGAAGGTGTATGTCTTATCAGCAATTCTCGCCATACTGTCTTCTGTAATGATCGGTCTGACAATAATATCCTGTGCTGTTTTCATTATGCGTACACCTCTTCCATCTTAGAAACCGCTGCCTGTGCAACTACGAAGCTGTCGCAGTTCAGTACGTCATACACGTTGATGGTGTTGAACTGAGCTGTCTTAACTCCGGGAATGTTTGCAAAGCTCTTGATTACCTTCGAATCAACTTCGGGAAGTACGACCAAGGTCTTCTTTGCAGCACCGATTGCATCAAGCATTGCTTTCATGGTCTTTGTCTTGTATTCTTCCGCTACGATGCTGTCAACAACGATCATATTGCCGTTAGCAACCTTATCGGAAAGCGCACCCAAGAGTGCGAGACGTTTTGTTTTCTTATTCAGAGTAACTCTGTATTCGCGGGGCTTAGGACCGAGAGCAACACCGCCGTGTGTCCACTGAGGAGATCTTGTGGAGCCCTGTCTTGCACGACCGGATCCCTTCTGTCTCCAAGGCTTTCTGCCGCCACCGGAAACCTCTGTGCGGGTAAGAGTTGACTGTGTGCCCTGTCTCTGATTCATAAGATATGCTCTGACTGCAGAGTGGATCACGGAAGCGTTTACTTCAACTGCAAAAACCGCATCGTTAAGAGCGATCTCTCCAACCTCTTTACCAGCCATATTAACTACTTTTACGTTTGGCATCTTATTTCCTCCTTCCGCTTACGCTTTTACCGCATTGCGGATAAACACGATGCCGCCTTTAGCACCGGGGATGGCGCCTTTTACAGCAATGATGTTCTTTTCTGCGTCGATTTTAGCAACAGCGAGGTTGAGAACGGTTACCTGTTCGCTACCGTACTGACCTGCCATGTGTTTGTTCTTAAAGATTCTCGCGGGGTCGATAACACCCATGGAACCTGACTGACGGTGGATAGGACCTACACCGTGGGTCTTCATGAGAGTGTGCTGATTCCATCTCTTGATAGCGCCTGTATAACCGTGACCCTTTGTAATACCGGTAATGTCGACCTTTTCACCTGCGGCAAAGATGTCTGCGGTGACGGTATCGCCAAGCTTGTAGCCGGAAATGTCGTCGAGTCTGAATTCTTTCAAGTGCTTCTTCATGGAAACGCCGGCCTTCTTCAAGTGACCTGCTTCAGCTTTGCTCAGCTTTCTTTCGGCTACATCCATAAAGCCGAGCTGAACTGCCTCATAACCATCTTTTTCGTTTGTTTTGATCTGCGAAACCACGCAGGGTCCCGCTTCGATTACGGTTACCGGAATTACGTTGCCTTTTTCATCGAAAATCTGTGTCATCCCGAGTTTCTTACCGATGATCGCTTTTTTCATCTTTCTTTTTCCTCCTGTTAGGTTATTGGTTGGAATTCTCCAACATGACCAAGACCATTCGGTCTCATTTCAAAACTGTACTTATTACAGCTTGATTTCGATTTCAACACCGGCGGGAAGCTCGAGACTTGTGAAAGCCTTAACTGCTTCTTCGGACGGTTTGATTACGTCAATAAGACGCTTGTGAGTTTTTAACTCAAACTGTTCACGGCTGTCCTTATACTTGTGAACAGCACGAAGGATCGTAACTACCTCTTTTTCGGTAGGAAGCGGAATAGGACCGGATACCTTAGCACCGTTTCTCTTCGCTGTCTCAACGATCTTTTCCGAAGCTCTGTCGATCAATGTGTGATCGTAGCTCTTCAGACGGATTCTGAGTTTCTCAATAACTGCCATTTGTTTTTGCCTCCTTTTAAATAATACACTCCATTTAAAAGGGCCGAAATTGTCTTCTACACTCTGCCGCGTGTTTCCTTGCGAACCCTACAAAAAACGGAATTTGCCTGCAACTCTTGGCAAAATCCGGGTAACGTCCGCACAAAAAGGCGCGGGAAAGTGTTTAGCAATTTGCTGTCGCCCGGTTAAATATCGGACATACTCCACGAAAATTACCTGCATTTCTGCAGCAACCTCTCGCTTCAACGCACATCAAGCCTTGTAATTATATCATAATCTCCCCATAATTGCAATAGTTTTACATTTTTTTATATATCGATTCCGTAGAACTTTTACTTATTTTTTACCCATTTTTTCGTCATTTTATACAATAAATTACATTCCAAAGAAAAATCGGCACAAAAACACCGCAAAAAACACACTAAAAACCATAACAATAAACGAAATCGGGAAAGTTCCCCTCGTTTTTTTGATGCCCACAGCACCAAAATACACAGAAATTACGTATAAAATCGTATCAGACGAGCCTGCTATCACCGAAGCGCACCTTCCGACGAAGCTGTCCGCACCGTATTTTTCGAATATATCCGCGATCAGAGCAGTCGACGCGCCTCCCGAAAGCGGTCGGACAAGCACCAGGGGAATTAGCTCACCCGGGATGCCTATCTTCTCAGCCATTGGAGCAAGCCACGTCGCCAATGCCGCCGAAGCCCCGCTCGCATTAAACATAGAAATTGCCGCAAGTAATGCAACAAGTGTCGGCAAAAGTCTTACGGCAGTATTCATTCCGTCTCTTGCCCCATCGGTGAAGACAGAAAACATATCTTTTTTTGATAACAGCAAGGCGCTTCCCACTAAACACATAACCAGCGGAACGATCAGACGCGATACAGTCTCCATAAATTACAAACTTCCTTCCTATTTAATTATATATTATATACTATGATTTTTGCCGTTTAAATAATATAGAGCATTTTACAAGCAACACAGCAATCAATGCCGTAAAAAACGAGCATATCCATATTGGTACTATCACCTCAAACGGAGCTTTACTCCCCGCTGACTGACGTAACGCTACAAGGGTGGTCGGAAATATACTCAGCGATGCACTCCCAAGAACGGTAAACATCACCATATCATCGGAGGCGACTGCGCTCTTTCCGTTATTCTCCTGCAGTTTTTCCATTGCCTTGACAGCAAGTGGGGTACCCGCGTTTCCGATCCCGAAAAAGTTTGCGCTTATACTTGCCGCGATCTCCCCCCAACCGTTATGCTTTCTGTAAGCATCCGGAAACAGAAATCTCAACAGAGGTGACAGCACTTTTGCCATTTTTTCAACCACTCCGGTTTCCGCAGCGACACGCATTATACCACCCCAAAGCGCCATTATACCAACCAACGAAACCGTTAGACTAACAGCACTCGATGCTCCGTCAACGACAGCCGCCCCCATCTGTTCGGCATTCCCGGTGCATATTCCGAAGATAAAAGAAATTACACATATAAAACCGCATATCTTACCTATCATAATACAAAAAATCTCCCAGTATTTTTATTGGCAAATATTGACAAATTATAACATTTATGGTAGAATATCATAGAAAAAGGAAATAATTATTATAAAAAAAGGGGAATTTAATCATGAAATCAACAGGAATCGTAAGAAAGATCGACTCTTTGGGACGTTTTGTTATCCCGATCGAGCTCAGAAACGTAATGGACATCTCTTCGACAGATGCAATCGAAATTTTCACGGACGATGACAAGATCATTCTCAAAAAATATCAGCCCGCCTGCATATTCTGCGGGAACGCGGATAATATCACCTACTTCAAAGGCAAGCTCATTTGCAAGGACTGTCTTGCCGAACTGAAGAATGACTGATCCCTACTGAATTTTTATTCCCGCTCTGCACTCTTTATTACTTTTTTATATTTTTTTGCGAACTATATATTGTGTCGTCGGATCTATCCGACGACTTTTTTTGTTTTTTTATTTGCGCCACCACACGCAAAAAAGTCGCTTAACTCCAAGCTTTTTGCAAACTCCGCAATCCACGGGTGCCTCGCGCGCGGCACAACACAGACACATTATATAGTGATATACACACATCTTGACAACAATATATTGTATATGGTATAATACATAAACCCAAAAAACAAACACATATATGACGTAATAAAATATAAGGAGAACTAAATGAACATAATCAAAAGAAGCGGTGCCCAAGCAGTTTACGAGGGCGAAAAAATAAAGATCGCGATACAAAAAGCAAACGAGACAGTTCCCGAAAACGAAAGACTCCCCGACGTATATATTGAAGCAATAGAGCTTTACGTCAGAAGATCCTGCGAAAAGCTCGGACGAGCACTCGGGGTCGAAGAGATCCAGGATATGGTCGAGAGCGAGATCATGAAACACGGTGCCTACAACGTTGCCAGAAACTACATCAAGTACAGATATATCCGTTCTTTGGCGAGAAAAGCGAACACCACCGACAAAAGGATCCTCTCCCTCATCGACTGTCAGAACGAAGAGGTCAAGCAGGAGAATGCAAACAAAAATCCCACAGTCAACAGCGTACAGCGTGACTATATGGCAGGCGAGGTAAGCCGCGACATTACCGACAGAATACTTCTCCCGCAGGACATCGTTCAGGCTCACAAGGACGGCATAATCCACTTCCACGATTCCGACTACTACGCACAGAGAATGCACAACTGCGACCTTGTAAACTTAGAGGATATGCTCCAAAACGGCACGGTCATCAGCGGAACAAAGATCGAAAAGCCCCACAGCTTTTCGACCGCTTGTAATATAGCGACACAGATAATTGCGCAGGTTGCAAGCAACCAGTACGGCGGTCAGTCGATCAGCCTTACACACCTCGCCCCCTTCGTCAACATCTCGCGCGAAAAGATCAGAAAAAATGTGCTTGAGGAAAACAAGCTCATTGGCATCACGCCTACCGAGGAGCAGATAAGCACTATCGTCGAAAGACGCCTCAAGGATGAGATCAGCCGCGGTGTTCAGACTATTCAGTATCAGGTAGTCACACTTATGACCACCAACGGTCAGGCTCCCTTCGTTACTGTATTTATGTACCTCAACGAAGCAAAGGATGAAGCAGAAAAGAAAGACCTCGCTCTCATTATCGAGGAAGTGTTGCTCCAAAGATACCAAGGCGTAAAAAACGAGGACGGCGTTTGGGTAACCCCCGCCTTCCCCAAGCTCATTTACGTGCTTGAAGAGGATAACATCAAAGAGGGAACTCCCTACTACTATCTCACCGAGCTTGCGGCAAAATGTACCGCTAAGCGTATGGTTCCCGACTATATTTCCGAAAAGATCATGCTTCAAAACAAAGTCGACAAAAACGGAAACGGAAACTGCTACACCTGTATGGGATGCCGTAGCTTCCTTACCCCCTACCTCGACGAAAACGGCAAACCTAAGTATTACGGCAGATTCAATCAGGGCGTCGTCACAGTCAACCTTGTAGACATCGGTCTTTCAGCAAAAGGCAATATGGACGAGTTCTGGAAGATATTTGACGAAAGAATGGAGCTTTGCCACAAAGCTCTCCAGTGCCGTCACGAAAGACTCACGGGTACGACCTCCGATGCCGCCCCCATACTCTGGCAGCACGGCGCACTCCTCCGCCTCAAAAAAGGCGAAAAGATCGACAAGTACCTCCACGGCGGCTACAGCACGCTTTCGCTCGGCTATGCCGGACTTTGGGAATGCGTTATGTCTCTTAACGGCAAAAAGCTTACCGAGCCCGAAGGCGAAGCTCTCGGTCTTGCTATCATGAAGAAGCTCAACGAGTACACCGCAAAATGGAAGGCAGCCGAAAATATCGACTACTCCCTCTACGGCACTCCCCTTGAAAGCACCACATACAAGTTTGCAAAATGCTTGCAGGCGCGTTTCGGCGTAGTTAAAGGTGTTACAGACAAGAACTACATCACAAACAGCTATCACATTCACGTAACAGAGGATATCGACGCATTCACAAAGCTGAAGATCGAGTCGAAGTTCCAGCTTCTCTCCCCCGGCGGCGCTATCTCCTACGTAGAAGTGCCCAATATGCAGGATAACCTTGATGCTGTTATTTCGGTTATGCAGTTTATCTACGATAACATCATGTATGCCGAATTGAACACCAAGAGCGACTACTGTCAGGAATGCGGATACGACGGAGAGATACTTATCGAAACCGATGAAAACGGCAAGCTCATCTGGAAATGCCCCAAGTGCGGCAACACCGATCAGAACAAGATGAACGTCGCAAGAAGAACCTGCGGCTACATCGGCACACAGTATTGGAACCAGGGCAGAACACAGGAAATTAAAGAAAGAGTATTGCATCTGTAATGAATTACGGCGAGATCAAAAACGTAGATATTGCAAACGGTACGGGAGTCAGAGTAAGCATTTTTGTGTCGGGCTGTACGCACCACTGCAAAGGCTGCTTCAACCCCGAAACGTGGAATTTTGACTTCGGACAGCCGTATACACAGCAGACAGAGGACGAGCTGATCGACCTCCTCCGCCCCGATTATATTCAAGGGCTGTCTCTGCTCGGCGGCGAGCCGTTTGAGCCCGAAAATCAAAAAGCCCTTGTCGCCCTACTAAAAAGGGTCAGACAAGAGCTGCCGAACAAGAATATTTGGTGCTATACGGGTTATCTCTTTGAAGAGCTGATCGGCAAAAAGCCGTCAAGAGCATTCACCGATACGTCATTGGAAATGCTCTCGTTGATCGACGTTTTGGTGGACGGTGAATTCGTGGAAGAAAAGAAAGACATCAGCCTCAAATTCCGCGGCTCATCCAATCAAAGGATAATTGACGTTAAAGAATCGTTACAATTAAATACTGCAATAGTAAAGGGGTCTTTTTGAAAAAAGTCCCCTTTTGTCGTGTATTATCCCTCTCCGTCGGCTTCGCCGCCACCTCTCCCGTAGGGAGAGGCTTTTTTCTGCCTCCGGATCCGTGTGCGGTGACAGCCGTAGGCTGGCTGAAGGGGGCTTCTTGTAATGCAACTTTTCTTTCAGCTCCCCCGTCTCGCTCGGCTCTCCCTACGGGAGAGCTGTCGCCTTTAGGCGACTGAGAGGGATAAACCAATTAGAAAAGTCGATAGATCTTCACTCTATCGACTTTTCTATTCTTTCTTTGATCGTTCTGTCAATAACAGAACAAACGCCGTTAAATTTGTTATCTACATCATTATTCTTAAATCGTAAAACAGTTAGACCATATTTTTGCAATACATCTGTACGAACAATGTCATATTCTTTGCCGTCTGCTGTGTAATGCAGTGAACCGTCAAGCAATATTACAAGTTTTGCCTTCGCACAGTAAAAGTCTGCTATGTAGTTGTCAATTATTCTTTGTCGGTATACTTTAATCGGGTATTTGCTTAAAAAATCATACCAAAGCTTTTTTTCTTGAGGAGTCATGTTTTGACGTAATTTCTTCGCAAACCCCAAAAGCGCATCATTCTTTTTTATTTTAATGCTGTCCATAATTCAACTCTCACAGTTTATTTTTTCTGCATAGCTGATCACGCCTCCCCTTTGGGGGAGGTGGCAGCCGCAGGCTGGCGGAAGGGGGCTTTTGGTATAGTTTCTTTTTTTCAGCCCCACCCCGTCTTGCTTCGCAAGACACCCCTCCCAAAGAAGGGGCTTATTTGACTCTCGCTATAGAGAGCTGTCGCCTACTGGCGACTGAGAGAGATGTTTTATTTTTTCAATACTATCTTTTTTAAGTTGTTCCCTTAAGCCGCGAGTCCAGTCTGACCACTCGCAATTGTTTTGTCCGTAAACAAGATTCTCTTCATACTCCATCGGTATCCAAGTGGATATATCAGCCTCGTTGTGAGACAATACAGCTTCCATATTATCTAAAGCTTTAAATAGCTTAGCCTCATCGGTCGCCAAATCATTCATCTCTGCAAAAAGCCGTGCAAACTCATCTTTTGTGTCTTTCGGCAATGTCGACAACAGCTCTTCTATAGCTTTAGCTTCATCTTTCTCGTGCTCTTCATTTTTCCAAAACGACGGCACATCGCCTGTTACAGCCTCACCGATATCGTGTATTAAACATATTTTTATGAGTTTGTTAATATCTAAATCGGGGTACTCATCAGCACACAGCATAGCCATAACAGCTAACCGCCAAGAATGCTCCGCTACAGACTCACGCCTACCGCTTGATGTCCAGGAGTGGCGCGTGTTGCATTTCAGTTTTTCTATTTTATTCAAAAACTCAATAAATACTTTATAGTCCACTTGGTTACCCTTTCGATATTCTCTTTATGCTTTTTCCTACTTACAGTCGTACCAGGTCTTTCCCTGCTGAACGTCAACGGTGAGGGGTACGGACAGCTTGACGGCATTTTCCATTTCTCTTTGCAGTATCGTCTTTGCCTGCTCGGCGCAAGAAACGTTTGCATCGACGATAAGCTCGTCGTGCACCTGCAGTATCAGCTTAGCATCAATACCGCTTTCGTTCAGCGCCCTTTCCGTATTGATCATTGCGATCTTTATTATATCGGCGGCAGTTCCCTGTAAGGGACTGTTCATAGCCACCCTTTCGCCAAACTTACGCAAAACAGCCTTTCCCGATTTCAGTTCGGGAATATATCTCCTTCTGCCGTAAAGCGTGGTAACAAAACCGTCAGCCTTTGCTTGCTCGACCGTATTTTTCAAATACTCATCGACCTTCGGATAAGTCGCAAAATAGCTGGCGATATACTCTCCCGCCTGCTTTTTGCTGACTTTTATATCGGCAGCAAGCGAAAAATCACCGATTCCGTAAACGATACCGAAGTTGACCGCCTTTGCCCTCTTTCTCTGCTCGGGGGTAACAAATTCGATGGGTGTATTAAACACCTGCGATGCTGTCACAGTATGAATATCAACGCCGTCGATAAACGCATTCGTCATAGTCTCGTCGCCCGATGCTGCCGCAAGGAGTCTGAGCTCGATCTGCGAATAGTCGGCGTCGATCAGCACTCTGTCATCGCTCTCCGGAATAAAGAAGCGGCGCAGCTCTCTGCCCATCTCCTGTCTTACGGGAATATTCTGCAGATTGGGCTCTGTCGAGGAAAGTCTGCCCGTCGCAGTTCCCGTCTGCTTAAATGTAGTATGCACCTTTCCGTTTTCATCTGCAACCGCCAAAAGCCCGTCGACATACGTGCTTTTCAATTTGACGACCTGTCTGTATTCAAGAATATCGTCAACGATGGGCGCATAAGGTCTCAGTTTTTCAAGCACCTCGGCACTTGTCGAATATCCGGTCTTTGTCTTTTTTGCGGCGGGAAACTGCAGTTTTTCAAACAGTATCTCGCCGAGCTGCTTTGGCGAATTTATGTTAAACTCGCATCCTGCGGCAAAATAGATCCTGCCCGTCAACTCCTCGGCAATCCCCGTCAGCACCTCACCGTATTTTCTGAGTCCTTCCTTCTCAATCCTGAAGCCGCGCATTTCCATATTGGCGAGCGTTTTTGCAAGCGGAAGCTCAACTTCGACCAAAAGCTCGGTCATTCCGCCATCTTCAACGGCATCCCTCAACACTTCGTAAAGCTTATATACGGTCTGCGCTCTGTCGGTCTTGCCCTCTTCGAAAATCGAATTCAAAAACGACGAAGTTAGGTGCTCTATATCATAGCTGCCCATATTGGAATCGGCAAGATATGCACCGAGGGTCACGTCGAAAACGATACCTTCTATCTCTTTACCCATATAAGACAATTGTGTATACGTCTTTTTTGAGTCGAGCAATATTTTTTTATACTCGCTGTCGGCAAGAAAATCATAAGCCGAAGAAATATCTGTCCTTACTGCAATATTTTCGGAAACAACACTTACTTTTCCGTCACAGATATCAACGGCATATATTTTTGTTTTATCAAGATCTGTCAAGCTGTATGCATCCTTATATTCAACAGTCTCTTCGTTTTTTGACAGATCGAGTCTCTTTATAAAGTTGAAAAATTCAAGCTCGGTAAAAAGCTCTGTCAGCTCGTCAGATTTAAAGCCCTTATATTCGATGTCGCCCGCCTCTATGCCGAGCGGCGCATTTTTCTCTATCCTCGCCAAAAACTGCGACAAAAATGCCAGCTCCTTCGAAGTTATCAGCTTTTGCTTCAACGATGCCGAAATGTCTTTATTTTCTATATCGGTATAGAGCCCCTCGAGGCTACCCTCGGCGGAAATAAGCTTGATCGCGGTCTTTTCGCCTACTCCAGGCACCCCGGGAATATTATCGGAGCTGTCGCCCATCAACGCCTTGAGGTCAACAAACTGCTCGGGCTGAATAGTATATTTTTCAAAAAACTTTTCTCTGTCAAATACCACTGTGTCTGCGTTGCCCGCAAGTAACACCTTTGTCGTATCGGAAATAAGCTGCAACGAATCGCGGTCACCCGTGAGGACAAACACCTCGATCCCCTCTCTTTCGCCCATGGCTGCAAGAGTACCCAGTATATCGTCTGCCTCATAGCCCTCCTTTTCGAGCACGGCAAAGCCGAGAGCATCTGCCGTTTTCTTAGCATAAGGCATCTGCATCTTGAGTTCATCGGGCATTGCGTGTCTGCCCGCCTTGTATTCGGCATACTTCAAGTGTCTGAATGTGGGAGCCTTCAAATCAAACGCGACCGCCGCATAATCGGGAGAAACAGTCTGCAAATTCTTAAGCAGAATGTTTACAAAGCCATATATTGCATTTGTGTGCAGTCCCTCCTTCGTAGTCAAAGGACGAATAGCGTAAAAAGCTCTGTTTACAATACTGTTGCCGTCTATTACAAGCATTTTTTTCATAACCGATACACTCCGAAAAGAATAGTTTATATGTTTATTATACCACAAACGGCATATTAATGTAAATCATTTTTTCAAATAATGGAAAAAAACTTGATTATTTTGTTTTTGTGATGTATAATAGATATATTAAGCTGAAATAGCTGTAAACATAATTCAAACATTTCTAAAGAAAGGAGGAAAAGGTGCAAAATATGTTTAGTTTTTTCAGACGTCGATCTAATCCAAAAAAGCCACGCGCGATCGCATTTGTCGATTACGAGCATTGGTATATTTCACTCGAAAAGCTGCATCAGCAAAAACCCGACATAAAAGCCTGGTTTAACGATATTTCAACCAAATACGACGTTACGGATATCGTTTTTTTCGCGGACTTCTCAAATACGGCACTCCGCCTTGAGATTCCCAAGATCCGCGAAGTATCAAGCACCATTATCGAAACACAGAACGCTTCGGTTCACCACAAAAAGGATTTTACCGACTTTATTATGCTTGATCATATCTATCAGAAAGCAGTCGAAGATCATCACATTGATACTTTCATCATTTTCTCGGGCGACGGCCATTTCAGTTCCGCCGTCAGCTTTCTTGTTACCAGACGCAAAAAAGAGGTTATAGTATACGGTGTTAAAGATGCTATGAGCACCCAGCTCAAAAACTGTGCAACGCATAGCTTTGAGCTTCCCGGCAGAGACGAAGAGCTTTATTCCTGCTTTAATGCAATTCTTACAAGTCTCAAGCCATTGACCGAAAAAAACTCCTCGCGCAAGGGCAAACGCAGTTATCCCACCTTCTGGGCGACCATCGAGGCGGTCTCCCGTAAGAATAAAATCGAAAAGGGTTACGTAGCACGCGCTATGCGAAACCTTATGGACGGCGGATATATATTCCAGAAAAAAGTCAAAATCAATGCTGTAAAGACTATTAAAACGTTGAACGTGAACTGGGAAGCCGCAAAAAAAGACGGAATTTGGACCGAGTGATAAAAAAGCGGCTTTTTCATCAAAAGCCGCTTTTAATTTTTTATAAAAAAACAGGATGATATACATGCTTACATTAAGACCTTACAAAAAAGAAGATGCAAAAACAGTATTAAGCTGGATCAAGGACGAAAGAGCCTTCAGGCTCTGGTGCGCAGACAGATTCGATGACTTTCCGCTCTCGGAAGAAAAACTCAACGAAATATACTCCGATAATGACTATAGCGGTATGATCGCTCTCGATGGGAATGAAGTGATCGGACATTTCTTTATCCAAGACCTAAAACACGATTCCTATAAATTCGGACTCATAATCGTCGACAGCACAAAAAGGGGCAAGGGCTACGGCAAAAAAATGCTCCTTACGGCACTCGACTATGCAAAAAACACGCTGAAAGCCAAGCGCGTTGTTTTAGCCGCCTTTGACACCAATCCCGCCGCATACTGCTGCTACAGGGGGCTCGGCTTCAAAAATACGGGTAAAACAACGGAATACACTTTTTTCAATGAAAAGCATAGCTATATTGAGCTTGAATACTTTATATAACGATTTTCAAAGAAAGCTTATACCCCGAAAGACCGGTTACGTTCTTTCGGGGTATTGTTTTTTATTTATTCTTATTATTTGCTCGGCAAACGTAGTACCAGCGCTCGTCGGTATCGGTATAAGGAGTGAAGGAATAGTCGGAATACACCCCAATCACCTCAAACGAGGTCTCATCAAGCAGTCTTCTCAAAGTCTCGTCGGTATACATTTTTTCTCTCTGGCTTTCGTCGAAGCGGTCATAGCTTCCGTTCCTTTTCTCGACAAAAAACGAAAGATCAAAATCGCATATTCCCTCTTTCTCGTCGAAGGTATTTTGCCAGGCGCACAAAACGCCCTCATCCTCGATGATATATGCGTTGTTGCCGTATATTTTTCTGAACTTATGCGGTGTGTTTACATCAAATATAAACAATCCGCCGTCATTCATAAAATTGTTTACGAGTGATAATGTCTTTTTGATATCTTTTTCATCCGTAAGATAATTCAGGCTATCGAGACAGCACACGGCAGCATCGACCGTTCCGTAGAGGTCGAGCTCGCACATATTCTGATTCAAAAACAGAATATGCTGCCCCTCTCCGTATGCCTTTTGCTGTGCCTCCATAAGCATTTCAGCCGAAAGATCGACACCGATCACGTCAAACCCGAGCTTCGACAATTCGACAGACATACTGCCCGTTCCGCAAGCAAGGTCGAGCACAAGAAACGTGTTTTCTCTGCCGTATTTCTCTATGATCTTCTTGATAAATGCCGCCCACGAAACGTAGTCCACATCGGGATTGAGCCTATCGTAAAACTCGGCTAAAGCCTCATACTGTTTGTATTTCATATATTTTCCTCTTGTGATATCAAAAGCTTGATAAATTCTTCTTTACTCATTCCGGCAATGCATTGACCTAAAAGCTTGCCGTCAACACAAGAATTCAGCTCAGAATATTCAAATTTTCTTCCCTTAAGCAAGCATTCAAGCGCCTCTACATCTCGCGTTCCGAAAAAATCACCCGATATTTTGATGTTCTTGATAAAACCGTTTTCAAGTGTCAGTGCTATCTCGACACCGCCGAAGGGATATCTTCTCTTTTTAACACACGAAAACTCCTTCGACCTGCCGAAATTCCATTCCCAGGTCGAATATTTCTCTTTTGCAAGTTTCTCTATTTCAGATATATCCTCGCGAGAAAAATCCTTGATCACACAATCGTTTTGGCGGCTGATGTAATCTTCAAGATAAGTCATAAATGCTTCGGCATCCATATCGGAGGATAAATGCTCCCTTATATTGCCCACTCTGTTTCGAACGCTCTTGATACCCTTCGATCTGATCTTTTCGGGGTCTACCTTGAGTGCACCCGTAAGCATCGAAAGGTCGGACGAATAAAGCAAAGTTCCGTGATGCAGTGTCTTGCCGTTATATTGACTCTGTGCATTTCCCGAAATTTTTATGCCATCGATCAGAATATCATTTCTTCCCGAAAGGCAGACGTTTTTCACGCCGAGTGACTCCAATGCCGAAATGATCGGACGGGTGAACCGCTCAAAATCGAGCGTTGCATTTTCATTTCCGCCGACGATAAACGAAAAATTGACGTTTCCGACGTCGTGGAATACGGCACCGCCCCCCGTCAGGCGGCGGACAACCTTTATATTGTTTTTCTCCGTATAGTCGAGATCAAGCTCGGCATACGCATTCTGATTCTTTCCGATTATGACCGCTTTGTCATTGCGCCAGAGCATAAAAACGTTTTCACTCGCGTTGTCGAGCAAATACTGCTCGGAAGCAAGATTGAAATACGGATCGGTGCTTTTGTTTCTGTAAATAACCATTATTTTACCTTCATTTTGTCTTTGATCTTATCAAGAATAAACGAAAGAGGGATTCCGAGACCGTAGCAGGCTACAAGCTGACCTGCGCCGACGGTGAGTGCGTTCCACAAAAATACGGTGTAAAAGCTTGTGCCGCTGTTCTGTGTCATCGAAAGGGAGATCACAAGTCCGATCATGACCGCGTTGACAATGATGGGAGGCAAGGGAGCGATCCATCTGCCCATCTTTCCGAGCTTTCGGCAAAGATAAGTCAAAAGCGCCGCAAGAAGAGTAGCAATACTGCCGAATATGACGTCAAGTATTACAACGTTCGGACTGAAAAAGTTTGAAATGATACAACCGATAAACAGTCCCAGTACCGATTCGGGCATAAAGAATGGCAATATCGTCAATGCCTCGGATATTCTTACCTGCAGATACCCAAAAGAAAACGGATATATCACAAGGGTGATCGTTGCATAAAGTGCCGCGACGATGGATGCCCTCGTCAAATAATGAGTCATCGATCTGATCCTTTTTCCCTTTTCTGCTTTGTCAATCATAAAAACACACCTTTTTTCTAAAATAACACGTTTATTATACCAAAAAAACACAAAAAAATCAATAGTGCTTTTATACGGGAATATGTCCGAAGGGCGGATACTTGACATAGTTTCTATCCGATGGTACAATAATACTCAAGGCGGTGATCACCATAAAAAAAGTATATATTACAAATATTCTCCCCCTTCTGAACGAAGATGTATATCAATATTACTATGATAGGATCGGAGAATACAGACAGAATAAAGCCAACAAGCTTGTATCCGATATTGACAAAGCGCGCTCTGTAGGTGCGGGCGCGGTGTTACGGTTTGCCATAGAAGACAGCACAAATTATAACTATGATAAGCTGCGTTTCTCTATCGAAAAAAACGGAAAGCCCTACGTTGAAGATGAGCCCTTCTATTTCAGTCTTTCGCATTCGGGGGATTATGCTGTTTGCGCCATATCCGACGCCCCCATCGGGGTCGATATCGAGCAAGAGACCGAGCTTTCCGAAAAATTCAGAAAGCGCTTTGCCGACAGCATTGTCGATTGGACAAAAAAAGAGGCAAAGGGAAAATTGACGGGCAACGGTTTTTTTGATACGACCGAGGATAGTTTCGTCTATACTCATAAAAAAGAAGACGGCTACATAATAACCGTCTGCAGCGACGAAAAAGTAACCGAGTTTTTGTATTATCATCTTCCCTTTCCCTGCTGATATTCGTTTTTCTGTGATTCGGGCTAACAAAGTTTGTTCGAACGGTTCGGCACTTATTTTTTAATCGTAATTATCAAAAAAACGTAAGCCATTTTAGCTTACGTTTTTTTATTATTTCAGTAAAAGCTGATGCACCTTAAATACGTCGCCGGCACCCATTGATACCACGAGGTCACCCTCATTTGCATTGTTATTTATATATTCCGCTATTTCCTCAAAAGTCTCGAAGAACAATGCTCCGTCCACTCTGTTTGCAAGATCCTTCGACGAAATACCGAAGGTGTTTTGCTCTCTTGCGGCATATATTTCGGCAAATATCACCCTATCCGCCTCGCCAAAGCTTTGGCAGAATTCGTCAAACAGTCCAGCCGTTCTTGAATAAGTATGCGGCTGGTACACGCACCAAAGCTTTCCGCGGCACAGCTTTTTCAGTCCGTGCAGGCTCGCCTTGATCTCCGACGGATGGTGTGCATAATCGTCATATATTACGATGCCGTTTCTCTCGCCCTTATACTCATTGCGGCGGTTTACTCCCTTAAATGTAAGCATACTCTTTGCCGCATTTTTTGCATCAATACCGTGCAAAACGCCGACGGCAATTGCCGCTATGGCATTGACCACATTGTGCTCCCCCGGAACAGAAAGCTCGACACGGCATATTTCGTCGCCCTTGTATGCTATCTTAAACGTATCGTAGCCGTATTCGTTTTCTTTTATATCATAGCCATAAAAATCCAATGTATTATCATTGACTCCGTAAGTAATGAGTCTGCCCTTATAATTCTTGAGTGAATCCATAAGGTTGCTGTCATTACCGCAAGCGACAACGGTATGTGCCTTGTCGGCATATTTGGCAAACGACTGCTTTATCTGATCGAGAGAGTGGAAATAGTCCACATGGTCCATTTCGAGGTTAAGCAAAACAGCCGTATCGGGATGGAATGACAAGAAGCTGTCCTTGTATTCACACGCCTCAAAAATAAAGCCGTCCCTGTCACCGATCCTGTATGCTCCTCCGCCAAGCTCTGCAGTCTTAGCACCGTTCAAAACCGTCGGCTCTCTTCCGTTATCTATAAAAACGTGGGCGATCATCCCCGTCACACTGCTCTTCCCGTGCATACCGGCAATGCCTATTCTGTTTGTATAAGCGGTCATAAGCGTACCAAGATAGTCGGCTCTGTTGATGCAAGGCAATCCATTTTCGCGAGCATAAACCATCTCGGGATTGTCGGGCGAAATTGCCGCGGTGTACACGACAGCATCATATCCGACAAGATTCTTTGCCGAATGACCAATGAATATTTCTATTCCCTCATTCCTCAGCTTTGCCGCCATCTCTCCGTCATTTGTGTCGGAGCCGCCCACCTTTATGCCGTGTTTGTGGGTTATGCTGGCAAGACTGGACATACTGATACCGCAGATCCCTATAAAAAAAACGGAGTCCGCTCCTTCCGGCAATATAAATCTGTCTGTTTTTTTCATTTCGCACCCTCTTTTGTTTTTGTGTTATTTGCAACATAAATTACCACAAAATATGTGCAAACATCACAAATTGTTGACAAATGTTTATAAAAAAGTTCAAAAATTTACCAAAAATCGTAGTATATATTTCATAAAATGCTGTTATACTATAAGGTAGTACAGTATTAATTATATGTAGGAGGAAAGCGCGTGGTTATTACTGATATTAAAGTAAGAAAAACTTTTGACGAAAGCCCGATGAAGGCGATCGTATCAGTAACCTTCGACAACCAGCTTGCAGTTCACGACATCAAAGTAATCAACACTAAAGAAAAACTGTTCATTGTGATGCCCAGCAGAAAGAACCCCGATAACACGTACCGTGATATCGTACATCCCATCAATGCAGAGTTCAGAGCATCACTTGAAAAAGCAGTTATTGAAGCTTATGAAGCTAAGCTCGCCGAGGAAACAGAAAACTTTGCCGTCGGCAGCACAGCAGAATGATTTTTCTTATAAAAAAACAGGCTTTGTCCGTGATATTATTCAATGGGCAAAGCCTTTTTTTATTCAGTTAAGCTTATCAAGTATAACCTGTTTGCTTCTTACGCCCACTTCTTTTGCGACAATTTCGCCGTTTTTCATAAACACAAGAGTCGGAATACTCATTATTCCGAACTGCTGTGCAAGCTCGGGCTGTTCGTCAACGTTTATCTTGCATACCTTAGCCTTTCCTTCGACCTCGTTTGCAATCTCGTCAACGATAGGGGAAAGCATACGGCAAGGACCGCACCAGGTTGCCCAGAAATCAAGCAGTACAGGAACGGTAGAATTGATAACCTCTTCGTTGTAATTTTCTTTTGTTACGGTAATAACAGCCATATTTTTCTCCTTTTTTATTTAAACTGTTTTTATTATCCCCCGAAAATCGGGGGATAATTCGTATTATTCTTACTTAAGTGCAATAGCTTCCTTTGCTTTTGCTACGATATCGTTTGCAGTAAGACCATACATCTCGAGCAGGGGCGGAACCTTTCCGCTTCTGCCAAACTGGTCCATAACGCCGACCTTCTTTACGGGAACGGGGCATTCCTCTGCCAAAGTCTCGCAAACCGCACTGCCGAGACCGCCGATCACGCTATGCTCTTCAGCAGTAACGATAGCACCTGTTTCCTTTGCAGCCTTAACAAGGATATCCTTGTCGATGGGCTTGATCGTAGCCATGTTGATCACTCTTGCGCTGATGCCCTCTTCTGCGAGCTTGTCCTTTGCGATGAGAGCCTGCTCAACCATAAGACCGTTTGCAACGATGGTAACGTCCTTACCGTCAGCCATCTGAACGCCCTTACCGATCTCAAACTTGTATGTCTCCTGATCGAAGAGTGTGGGAACGGCAAATCTGCCGAATCTCATATAAACGGGACCCTCGTGAAGAATAGCAGCCTCAACAACCGCTCTTGCTTCAACTGCATCTGCAGGGCAGATAACGGTCATACCGGGGATTGCACGCATTGTTGCAAAGTCCTCGTTACACTGGTGGGTAGCACCGTCTTCACCTACCGAAATACCGCCGTGGGTAGCACCGATCTTAACATTAAGATGGGGATAGCCGATCGAGTTTCTGATCTGCTCGAAGGAACGGCCTGCAGCGAACATTGCGAAAGTGGAAACAAAGGGGATCTTACCTGTTGCAGCAACACCTGCAGCAACGGAAACCATGTTACCCTCTGCGATACCGCAGTCGAAATGTCTCTCGGGGAACTTCTTTTTAAACATGATCGTCTTTGTAGCTTCAGCAAGGTCCGCATCAAATACTACAAAGTCGTACTTTTCACCAAACTCGGCAAGTGCCTTGCCGTAAGCTTCTCTTGTTGCAATTTTATCTGACATTTTCTTATCTCCTATACGTTATTATTGGGGATCAGAGCTGAGCCTTGAGCTCTGCTACAGCCTTTTCGTACTCTTCTGCGTTGGGTGCCTTACCGTGCCAGCCTGCCTGGTTTTCCATGAAGGAAACTCCCTTGCCCTTGGTGGTCTTGCAAACGATCATTGTAGGCTTGCCCTTTGTAGCCTTTGCAGCCTCAACAGCGCTTTCGATCTGGTTGAAGTCGTGACCGTCAATTACGATTACGTTCCAGCCGAATGCCTTGTACTTTTCGTCAATGGGGGTGGAGTTCATAACGTCAACGATAGCGCCGTCGATCTGAAGTCCGTTGAAGTCAACGAAAGCACAGAGGTTGTCGAGCTTATAGTGAGCAGCAAACATTGCCGCCTCCCAAACCTGTCCTTCTGCGAGCTCGCCGTCACCGAGTACAGAGTATACACGGTAATCCTTGTTGTATATCTTTCCGGAAAGTGCCATTCCGCAAGCTGTGGAAATGCCGAGTCCGAGTGAACCGGAGGACATATCAACGCCGGGTACGCCCTTCATATCGGGATGGCCCTGGAGATAGCTGTCAACCTTTCTGAAAGTTTTGAGATCTTCCTTGGGGAAGAATCCTTTTTCTGCCAATGCAGCATAAAGACCGGGTGCGCAGTGACCCTTCGAAAGTACAAAGCGGTCTCTATCCTCCCACTTGGGATTCTTGGGATCTACCTTCATCTCTACAAAATAGAGATATGTGAGAATTTCGGCGATCGACATCGAACCGCCGGGATGGCCTGAAGAAGCGCTGAAAACCTCTTCGAGAATGTCAAGCTTAATTTCTATAGCTTTCTTTTGCAATTCAGCGATTTTTGCCTGTTCCATCGGTGTTCCTCCTAAAGCAAATAAACTTAAAATTTATAGATAATATTTTATCACGAATGGGAATATTTTTACTCTTATTATTGTACTATGTTTTTATGCTTTTGTCAAACAATTTTTTGAAATATTATTGTTTTTTCGGTATAAATGCAAATAATTTCTTGCACAACGGATAATATAGTGGTATAATCCATATTGATATGATAATTATTGCGTTTTTTATAGGAGGTTATTTATGAAATTCAGCGATATGAAATACGTGCGGGTCGACACACTCGAAACAGGAAAACAGTTTGAAGCCCTTACTCAAAGAGTGAAAAATGCCGCATCGGCAGACGACGTTTTTGCCGCTTTGGATGAACAGGAAAAAATCAGCTCTCATTTTTCCACAATGGCTAATATTGCCTACGTCAGACACAGCATCAACACGGAAGATGAGTTTTACGATAAAGAAAACGAATACTATGACGAGAACGGCCCCGTTCTTCAGGAAAAGGTAACCGATTTTATGCTTGCTCTTATGGCTTCCCCCTACAAAAAGGACGTCGAAGAAAAGCACGGCAGCCTTATGTTCAAAAACCTTGAAATGGAGCTTAAGTGCTTCTCTCCCGAGATCATTCCCCTTCTCCAGAAGGAAAACAAGCTGGTCAGCGATTACCAGAAGCTTGTCGCCTCGGCACAGATCGATTTCAACGGCGAAAAGCTCAACATTTCCCAGCTCGGTGTATACAAAGAGGACAGCGACAGAAGTATCAGAAAGCAGGCATTTGAGGCTGAGGGCGGCTTCTATATGAGCCACGCCGACGAGCTCGACGGCATTTTCGATGACCTTGTAAAGGTTCGTACCGAAATTGCCAAAAAACTCGGCTTCAATACTTTTACGGAGCTTGCATACCTCAGGCGCACACGTAACTGCTATACCCCCGAAATGGTTAAAGCATTCAGAGATCAGGTAAAAAATGACCTCGTCCCCGTAGTTGCAAAAATCAAAAAGGAGCAAGCGGAGAGCATCGGCGTCGACGGGCTCAAGCTCTACGATGACACCACCTTCTATCTCGACGGCAACCCCAAACCCGTCGGTACACCCGAGGATATTCTCGAAGCGGGCAAAAAAATGTATGAGGAAATGTCGCCCGAAGCAAAAGAGTTTATCAACTTTATGTATGATAACGAGCTTCTCGACGTTAAAGCTAAAAAAGGCAAGGCTGTCGGCGGCTATTGTATAACCTTCCCCGAGTATAAAGCCCCCTTCATCTTCTCAAACTTCAACGGTACCGCAGGCGATGTGGAGGTGCTCACTCATGAGGCAGGCCACGCATTTGCCGACTATACGGTCAGAAACTTCGAAATCGAAGCAAACAAGAACCCCACAATGGAATCTTGCGAGACACACTCCATGTCTATGGAATTCTTCGCTTGGCCCTGGCTTGAGCTTTTCTATAAAGACTATACAAAAAGAGCAAAGCTCACCCACCTGAAGGGCGCGCTCATCTTTATCCCCTACGGCTGTATCGTCGATGAATTCCAGCATATAGTCTACGACAACCCCGATCTCACCCCCGCACAGAGACACGAGGCTTGGGCAAAGCTGGAAAAAACCTACCGTCCATACATTGATATGACGGGTATTCCCTTCTACGGCGACGGCAGAGGCTGGCAGAGACAGCTCCACATCTATCACTATCCCTTCTATTATATCGACTACTGCCTCGCTCAGACGGCTGCATTGACCTTCAGAAACATTATGATGACCGACCACAAAGATGCCTGGGAGAGATATATGCGCTTCGTGAAAGAGGGCGGTAAAAAGACCTTTGTTGAGCTTTGCTCAGTTGCAGGAATCAAGACCCCCTTCGAAGACGGCGCTCTTAAAGAGATCGCCGACTCCACCGAAAAATGGTTGAATGAGCAAAAATAATGTAATAGTTTAATATAAAAATCGCTATTCAATTTCCTTGAATAGCGATTTTTTGTATTATCGAACTTATGATAAGAGTATTTAAATATTTTATAATTGGTTGAAAGCTTTTTTATTACGACCTCATCCGACTCGCCGCATTCAGGTCTTGCTATTCCGTATTTCATAGGCGGCGAGCCACCTTCTCCCACCGGAGAAGGTACAATGTGAATGCGATTTTAGTTTTTTTCTTCGGTTGAGGGCGGTTTTGTTTTTCAGTCTTCTTACGAGCTCATCCGACCACCGGAGAAAGTACAATGTAAATGCATTTTCGGTTTTTATATAGTTCGGTAGTTATGATCGGTTATTTTCTTATTTTTCTATAAATCTTCTTTGCAAAAAGGTTCAGTTTTATAAACAAAATATATGTTAATGGGCAGTAACAACCGACGTAAAACTCAAGCTTCTCTCGAAATCTGAAGCCCGAAAACAGTTCCTTCTTTTGTGTCCTCATAAACTTCCTTATTTCGGAACTGTTTTTTCCGTATATCTTATTCACCCTGATATAGTTTCTAAAAATGGTAAAAACAAATCTTTTGCGCTTTTTCGCATTAGCGTTTCTTCCGTTTGCTTCTTCTGTCCTCCATACAAATTTACATAGATCATAACGATTCAAAAAGCCTTCAAAGCCTTTATTTTCCGAGCTGTTTGTGCCGTGCTTTCTTGCATAATACAGCCTTTTATCCAAAAACACGGTGTTATGACCCTTTATCAAATTCTCATAACTGAACAAATAATCCTCTCCGATAAAAAACTCCGGATTGAATTTGGTGTCACCGATGATCTCCTTTCTCATCATAACGCCGCCGATTCCGTCAAGCGGTGTCCCTCCGTGAACAAGCATATTTACGCTTTCCTCAAAATTATGATAAGTATAATCCTTCGGAAGCGTTTTTTTGCTCACCTCGGCAACACGATACCACTGATCGCGCCCGATCGCAATATAATTCGTCCCGCCAAGTCCCGCATCCGTGCTTTGAAATGCCTCAACAAGCGCCTCCAGCAAGATCGGATGGATCGCATCGTCGCTGTCCAGAAAGAAAATAAACTCGCCCTCGGCTGCCTCGATACCTTTGTTTCTCGCGTTCGACACACCGCCGTGCTCTACGCATAACAGCTTTATTCTGCTATCCTTTTCAGCATACCCGCGACAAAGCTGCAAGGAATTGTCTGTCGATCCGTCATCTATCAGTATGATCTCAAAATTCTGATACGTTTGATTAAAAACCGAGTTCAAGCATTCATCAAGATATAATTCTCTGTTATATACGGGAATAATTATTGAAATCAAACCGTCTTTCATAAATTTTCTCCTTTTTTATGAAAAATTATTTCAGTGCTTTGCCGTCAATGCGATAAGCTTTTTTATATCGTCGGGCTGGACCTTTGCAAGATGAGCGGAGCGGTTACGGCTTATTGCACCGCACTTTTTGCATTTATGCACGATTATATATCCCTTTTTCGAGTCGACCTCGGCTGTTATGGGCTCCATAATGCCGCCGCACTCGTTTGCTCTATCGCCGGGATTAACGTCAACGTGAAGCGAGTGCAGGCAGTTCGGGCAATGGTTTCGCGATGAATACCCCAACGGCTGAACCTCAAATCCGCAATTTTTACAGACAAATCCGCTATCATTTTTTGTAAAAATTTTCTTTTCCATTTTTATATCTCCGTGTGTAGTTAGTTTTTCCAAACATACAAAGCATTATAATGCGCATAATAATCTCATACCAAATCCACAGAGAAAGGAAAAAATCATGAAAAAACAAAGATTTTTAAAACTCTTGACTTTGGTGTTTGCTTTAGCAATATTGGCTTCAATGACAATTAACGCATCTGCATTGATGGATATGAATGAGACAAACGTTCCCGATAGATCTACCGACAGACGCAGTACAATGCCCGACAGGCGCAGTGCTGTAAACGACAGATCGGCAACCGACGGAACGGACACCGGTACTGCTCCCGATGACACTGACCCCCGTGACACCGAAGGTGTGACAGACAGAGAAACAGAAAAACAAACGGGCGCACTCGACAACGCCATCAACAAAGTAACCGATGACCTCAAAGATGCAAAAGATGACGTCGAGGATGCGATCGACTCCGCCGACGAGGGCGGAGGTTTTATGGGTGTCGTTTTGGCGATCCTCATTGCAACCGCGATTATTATTCTCATCATTGTTATGGTATCAAAAAACACCACAAAACACAATAGAAAATAAAAATTTTCGCAAAAAAACTCCCCCGAAAAAATCGGAGGAGCTTTTTTTATAAAGTCTCGTAACTAACTATTAGTTATTTCCGTAAACTTCAGCGAGCTTCTTCAAGTGCTCGTACTTTTCCTTAGCCTTAACTTCAGCGTTTGCGAAGAGCTCTTCTGCTCTTTCGGGGAACTGCTGAGCAAGACGGCTGTAACGAGTTTCACTTGTGATGAACTCTTTGTAGTCAGCTGTGGGTTCCTTGCTGTCGATGGTCAAAGGATTCTTTCCTTCAGCCTTGAGAGCAGGATTGTAACGGAACATCTGCCAGTAGCCTGCATCAACCGCACGCTTCATTTCTACCTGGCAGTTAGCCATTGTGCCCTTGATTCCGTGCATTTCACAAGGAGCGTAGCCGATTACGATGGAAGGTCCGGGATATGCTTCAGCCTCTGCAAGTGCCTTGAGAGTCTGGTTCATATCTGCGCCCATTGCGATCTGTGCAACGTATACGTAGCCGTAGGACATAGCGATCTGTGCAAGATCCTTCTTGCCGATTGCCTTACCTGCTGCTGCGAACTGTGCAACCTGACCGATCTGAGAAGCCTTGGATGCCTGACCGCCTGTGTTGGAGTAAACTTCGGTATCGAATACCATGATGTTTACGTCTTCACCGGATGCGATTACGTGGTCGAGACCGCCGAAGCCGATGTCGTATGCCCAACCGTCACCACCGAAGATCCATACGGACTTCTTGGAGAGGTATGTCTTTTCTGCAAGGATCTTATCCTTGAGCTCGCTTTCGCAAGGACAAGCCTCGAGCATTGCAACGAGTGCCTTTGTGGGAGCTTCGTTATCCTTGCTGCTGTCCTTGGTTTCAAGGTACTTGTCAATGATAGCGAGCTTCTCTTCGTCCTTAACTTCAGCTCTGAGAGCCTCTACGTAACCGATAAGTCTGTCACGGATGGTCTTCTGACCGAGGTACATACCGAGACCGTGCTCAGCGTTGTCCTCGAACAAGGAGTTTGCCCAACCGGGACCACGGCCGGATTCTTTGTTTACTGTGTAAGGTGTTGCAGGTGCAGAGCCGCCCCAGATAGAAGAACAACCTGTTGCGTTGGAGATGTACATTCTTTCACCGAACAACTGTGTGATGAGACGAGCGTAAGAGGTTTCTGCACAGCCTGCGCAAGAACCGGAGAACTCGAGGAGGGGCTGCTTGAACTGGCTGCCCTTAACTGTGTTGTTGATAAGCTCGGTCTTTTCGGATACGTTTGCAACAGCGTAATCCCAAGGAGCCTGCTGGTCTGCCTGAGTTGCTGCGGGTACCATTTCGATTGCCTTCTTATCTGTGCCGTCCTTGATAGCCTTTGCGGTTACGGGACAAGCCTTAACGCAGAGTGTACATCCCATACAGTCTGCGGGAGAAATTGCCATTGTGAACTTGTAATCTGTCTTGATTACGGGCTTTGCTGTGAACTTTGTAGCTGCGGGAGCATTTGCTGCCTCTTCTGCAGTCATAGCGAAGGGACGGATTGCTGCGTGAGGACATACGAATGCACAGTTGTTACACTGGATACAGTTCTCGGGGATCCATGTAGGAACGGTAACTGCAACGCCTCTCTTCTCGGAAGCTGCGGAGCCCTGAGGGAATGTACCGTCTACGTAGTCGGAGAATGCGGATACGGGGAGCTTGTCGCCTGCCATTGCGTTTGTGGGAGCAACAACAGTGTTAACAAACTTGTCGAGATCTTCTCTGCCGCTCTTGAACTCGGCTGCAACTGCATCGTCTGTGCAGTTCTTCCAAGCTGCGGGAACGTCTACTACTGTGTAAGCGTCAGCGCCTGCATCGATAGCTGCCCAGTTGAGGTCAACGATCGCACGGCCCTTCTTGAGGTAAGACTTTTCTGCAGCCTTCTTCATGTATTCAATTGCTTCATCCTTGGGAAGAATGTTTGCGAGTGCGAAGAATGCGGACTGAAGAACTGTATTCTTAACCTTTGCGTTACCGATCTGCTTTGTAGCAATTGTGGTAGCGTCAATGATGATGAACTTAACGTTGTTGTTTGCAATGTAAGCCTTTACCTTGCCGGGAAGCTTTGCGTCGAGCTCGTCAACAGACCAAGCACAGTCAAGGAGGAATGTACCGCCGGGCTTAACGTCGGAGATCATATCATACTTCTTGAGGTAAGCGGAGTTGTGGCATGCAACAAAGTCAGCCTTGTTGATGTAGTAGGAGGACTTGATGGGTGTGTCACCGAAACGGAGGTGAGAAATTGTGATACCACCGGTCTTCTTACTGTCGTACTGGAAGTATGCCTGAATGTATTTGTCGGTGTGGTCACCGATGATCTTGATGGAGTTCTTGTTTGCGCCAACAGTACCGTCGCCGCCGAGACCCCAGAACTTACAAGCAACAGTGCCCTTAGGAGCAGTGTCGGGAGCAGCCTTCTCTTCGAGAGAAAGGTTTGTAACGTCGTCTACGATACCGATAGTAAAGTTGTTCTTGGGAGCGTCTGCCTTGAGGTTTTCGTATACTGCGAATACGCTCTGAGGAGGAGTATCCTTGGAACCGAGACCGTAACGTCCGCCAACGATGTCTGCCTTAACGCCTTCTCTTGAAAGTGCTGCAACAACGTCGAGGTAAAGAGGTTCGCCGAGAGAACCGGGTTCCTTTGTTCTGTCAAGAACTGCGATCTTCTTAACGGTCTTGGGAAGCACTTCAGCAAGCTTGGATGCAACGAAAGGTCTGTAGAGACGAACCTTAACGAGACCAACCTTTTCGCCGGTAGCGTTGAGGAAGTCGATAACTTCTTCAGCAACGTCACAGATAGAGCCCATAGCAATGATAACTCTCTCTGCATCGGGAGCGCCGTAGTAGTTGAAGAGCTTATAGTCGGTACCGATCTTTTCGTTTACCTTGTCCATGTATTCTTCAACGATTGCGGGAAGTGCATCGTAGTACTGGTTACAAGCTTCTCTGTGCTGGAAGAAGATGTCGCCGTTTTCAGCAGAGCCGCGGAGTGCGGGATGCTCGGGGTTGATAGCACGTGCACGGAATGCAGCAACTGCATCTGTGTCGATCATGCTCTTGAGTTCATCGTAGTCCCAAACCTCGATCTTCTGGATCTCGTGAGAGGTTCTGAAGCCGTCGAAGAAGTTAACGAAAGGAACTCTGCCCTTGATAGTAGCAAGGTGACATACTGCACCGAGGTCCATAACTTCCTGAGGGTTGGAGCCTGCCATCATAGCAAAACCGGTCTGACGGCATGCCATAACGTCGGAGTGGTCACCGAAAATGTTAAGAGCGTGAGATGCTACACAACGAGCAGATACGTGGATTACGCAGGGGAGAAGCTCGCCTGCGATCTTGTACATGTTAGGAATCATCAAAAGAAGACCCTGAGATGCTGTGTAGGTAGTGGTAAGTGCACCGGCTGCCAAAGAACCGTGAACTGTACCTGCTGCACCTGCCTCAGACTGCATTTCCATAACTCTTACGTTATCTCCGAAAATGTTCTTGAGACCTGTTGCAGACCAGCTGTCTGTCAATTCAGCCATTACGCTGGAAGGTGTGATAGGATATATGGACGCTACTTCGGTAAAAGCATAAGACACATGCGCTGCGGCAGTGTTACCGTCCATAGAAATCTTTTTTCTTGCCATGGTATTTCCTCCTAAAATATATATTAATAAATAATTTTACCCATTCCCCATAATTGTAACACTATTTTTCCGAAATGTAAAGATATTTTTATAATAAAATTCTGATTTTTTATGGATTTTATGCATATTTTCGGATTATTTTTAATAAATATATAGGCATCAAATAGAATTGATTTTCGGTATATATGTATCTATAGTATCGATTTATAAACAAGAATTTATCACAACAAAAACAATAAAAATTCAAAAAGGTATTGCTTTTTCAAAAAAGGTGTGATATAATGCATAGGTCAACGAAATATAGGGGTGTAGTTCAGTTGGTAGAACGGCGGTCTCCAAAACCGCATGTCCAGAGTTCGAGTCTTTGCGCCCCTGCCAAAGAAAAATCCGCGTTCGTAAGAATGCGGATTTTTCTTTGTATTATTCACTATTCATTATTCATCACTCATTATTCATTCGTCCCACACGCGAATTTTTAATGAAAAATGAATAATGAAGTCGCTTCGCTAATGAATAATGAATAATTGAGGTTGCTTTTCTCCCGTTGGTAGAAAAGCGTTTTTATTTTATATTGCGTAATACGCCAATGTGTGAATTGACAGTCCGGGGGACTGTCAAGAGCCGCGAGACCTTGGCGCGTAGGTCGCGCGAGACCGAGTCTTTGCGCCCCTGCCAAAGAAAAGGTAACTTTGCTTCGCAAAGTATTGAATTTTGAAAGAAAAAGTGCTAAAAAATAATTAACGGATTATCTTGTACCAAATTCGGTGCAAGGTGTGGCGTATAATACCTTTGTATCGCAAAAACAAAATAATAAAAGGAAGGTAATCGATATGATGGTTGAACAAAAATTAGAAACATTGTACAATGCAGTTAACAAGGCGTGGGAAGATGCATTTGTTGGTTGGCAATGGGAGGAGCCAGAAACCAAATACGAGCCGTACATTTTAGGGGAAAGATACCCTGAATATGGGTACGCTTTTTTCGTAGCGGCAAACGAAGATTATCGAGGTGGTTATATTTGGATTGAATATGAACCAGAAGAAGACATTGTTGGAATATACATAAAAGAAAGCCCCATTAAAGAGTATCTCGTAGAAGACTTAAAAAATCTCTTTGAGAAATATTCACCGTTTAATATGAAGGTATCGTACCAAGAAAAAACAACCCCTGTTATTTTCAGAGAAGAAAAAGTTGAACCTGAAAACTTTTTGGAATACTTCAAAGAATTTAAGGTTGCCTATAAAAAATACTATCCGTTGTTCTATATGTTTACTGTCAGTACAGAAGAAATGGATGATGGCATTTGTATTACAAGCGGAGATTGCTAAAAACTTTCCCTCTTTTGCTGACAGCAGTTCAGGCTGCAATTAAAGAATCTAAGTAATTGTTGACTTTATAGAGCAAAACTATCCGCCCGAAAAAAACTCGGGCGGATTTTTGTCGTTACTTGTACTTCAAATAATTATGTGTTATAATAGAAAAAACAACCAATAGGAGAAAAATAATGGGATACAATGAGCTGTTCGTGAAATCTTTTAGATATGGAATGATGTTTGGAAAAGACATTAAACCAGGTGATTCTGTTAGTGTTAGCGTTACAAATACCAATGATATTATACTGGCTATTAAAAAAGCGTATATTGATATGTCCCCACGCACTTTCAAAAATAGCAACTCAGATGAAAAAAATAAGAACTTGAATTCTAAAAATAAAGAAAGCTTGTTTTTAGAACTTGCTAATAAATTTGCTGAATACATGAATAATGGCGCGGATAATTTTGAGGTTTGGCATTACGATATATGCGATTTCTTTATTAAAAGATTTTCAGCCATATTAAAAGAAGCCGGCAAGAATCCTAATGACGCAACTTATGGGAAAGCACAAAAAATCATAAATATGACATTTAAGTATCTTTATTGCTTTGATGATGCATATAGATATGCCAAAAGATTTGAGCCGTGTCATATGGCGTTGGATAGTTATATTCTTAATTGGGTTAATGAATGGTTTATCGAACAATACAACCAAGGGAAAACACAAGGAGAAAAAATAAACAAAAATCAATTGCCAAAGTGGAGTCACTTGGCATATAAAGCCGAATGTGGAAATGTCCCGCAATACATAGAAATTCAAAACGCAATTAAAGTTAAAGTAAGTAAAGAATTTGGCAAACCTCCCATAGAAGCTGAGTTCGAGATTTGGTATAGCGAACGAAAAAAGGTTGAGAAAAAGGAGAAGAAAGTATAATTTCCCTCTTTTGCGTACTGTACCGACTATAGCTTTTTGAAAAGCAACAATCTCAAATCCGGCAAAACACCCACTGCAAAGGAGTCTATCTAATGAATAAAGACGTGATCATCCACTACGATCTGCTGATCGACGAGGGACAGGACCCTGCAAACGATCCACCTCCGTTAAAAGCATATATGGACAAATGGGACGGAGAGCCCTTTTTGAAGCTGCTTGAGCTTGACTCCGGTAAAAGAGTATTGGAAATAGGCTGCGGTACAGGCAGGCTGGCAATCAAGGTCGCTCCCCTTGTGCACTCCTTTTGCGGAATCGATATCTCGCCTAAAACTATTGAAACCGCTAAATTGCATATAGAGGGGTCTAACGTTAAGCTTATCTGTGACGATTTTCTTGTTCATTCATTTGACGAGCAGTTTGATCTGATCTATTCTTCCCTCACCTTTATGCACATAAAAAACAAGCTCGAAGCAATTGAAAAAATCCATAATTGTCTTACAAAAAACGGCATCTGCGTACTCTCGATCGACAAAAGTCAAAACGACGTTTTGGACTACGGCACACGCAAGCTTAAAATATACCCCGATGATCCCGAAGAAATAACGGATATGTTAAAAAAATGCGGCTTTTATGAAATAGAAAAACACCAAACCGAGCACGCATATTTGATCAAAGCGAAGAAAAAGTAATCTTTTACCATGTTTTGTTTTAACTCAATACAACGGAGCTAATATGGAAATCTTAAAAAAAAAACAGTTTGACGATAATATCACAAAATACTACGAAGAGCACTTCGGAAAAAGGGACAGCGACGTATGGTTTGAGCCGCCTGCCGTAAACGTTCGCGTTTTTCGGCGCGACGGCAAATTCATCTCGCTCAAAAGTCATATACTGACAGGTGAGGTCGAAGTATTTATTGAATAAAAAGCATTCCTACAGTTTTTTATATTTTTTCGATAAAGCATACTGCCGTTCCCGTAAAAGCGGAGGACGGCTATCTTTTTTCAATAGTATACAAAAACATTCACACAAATTTTGTAACCAAAGCCCGATCAGCCACACTATCTTAATGAAAGGAGGCGAGAAAATGCAAGATGCAAGGAATAGTCCCTATGATCTGATAAAAGAATTTACCGAAAACTACGTCGAAAAGCTTTTCTACTTCAGTCTGAAAAAAACGGGAAACAACGCGGAAGCCGAGGATCTGACGCAGGATATTGCACTGCAGATCATTATCGCGTTCAACAAAGGTACGATCCCAATAAACCTCTCTGCCTATATATGGCAGATCGCACGCAACCGTTATTCGGTCTGGGCAAAAGAAAAGCACAAAAATTATAAAGCGGTAACAGGCACGGATATAAGCGACTATGAAATAGAAGACGGAAGCAAAAGCGTCCTCGACGAAATGATCGACAGTATGCAATTGGCTCTGCTTCGGCGCGAATTGGCGTTTATCAAAAAAGACTACCGAAGCATACTCGTTGCCTATTACATAGAAAACAAAAGCATCAAAGAAATTGCAGACATAGTCTCGCTCTCCCAAAATGCGGTCAAGCAAAAGCTTTTCCGCGCAAGACAACTTTTGAAAGAAGGTATGGATATGGCAAGAGAATTCGGTAAACGAAGCTACAAGCCCGAGGGTATTATTTTTGCGGCAAGCGGCAGCCAACCGACGGGACTTCCCTGGAACGTGGTGCAAAGAAAGATCCCCAAAAACATTTTGCTCCAGGCAAACAACAATCCCTCTACGTTAGAAGAGCTTTCTATTGAGCTTGGCATAGCTCTCCCCTACATGGAAGAAGAGGTCGAGATCCTTCATAAAGCGACACTCCTCGAAAAACATGGCGATAAATACATCACAAACTTTTTTATACTCGATAAAGAGTGCCTGTTAGAGGTATACAACATTTTGAGGAGTGAGGCATTGGAGCGGAGCAAGCTCCTAAATGAGTTTATGGACGAAAAAATGTCTGACATACGAGCTCTCGGCATTGCCGAAGCCCACATTGAGGACAACGCTATACGCTGGTGGCTCATTCCAGACTGCATAGACCGCTTGATAGAAAACACCAGTAAGGAGCAAACTATTTATACGCCGCCTAAGCGCGCCAACGGAGAGTGCTGGGGTTTTGTCGGTTACGAAATGGTCGATCTTCCCGAAGCTACCATGTGCGGTCACAACGGCTCGGGACAACCCGACAGCCGCTTCTGGGCATACAAATACGGTTCATATTCCATGGATGAGCAATGCGGTGAGCCCGCCTACGAAGAAGCAATGCTTCTTTGTGACTGTATACGCAACAGGAGAAATACAGCCACCCTCTCGGACAGTGAGAAGCTTATATGGAAATATATAGACGGCAAATATATTCATGCTGACGAAAACGGTAACACTGTCCCCGATATACTTGTCTTCGAAAACGGAAGCTACGAAAAGATCAACCGTATTTTTAAAGAACACAGAAACTACGGTAAGCTCTTGCAAAACACAACGAGAGCATACAATGCGATCGAAGCTCTGTTCAAAAAATACAGTCACCGTGTTCTGCACGACAGCCTCGGCTATTACATCAAAATGGAAATGTATGCAATGAGGCTTATGGCGATACACGATCTTGTCGACCAAAAGCTGCTCTTCCCGCCGGAAGACACATCGAAATCGACCTACGGAATGCACGTTATGCTTAAATGACAAAATACCGCCGAGAAAAACTCGGCGGTATTTTTATGTTGACAAATCGACCGTTTTTGTGTATAACAAGTCTATACCGATCATTTTGAATGAGGTCATTTTATGAAACTGTATGCCCCCGAATACTACAAGGATTTTAAATGCATAGCAAATAAATGCCGTCACAGCTGTTGCATAGGCTGGGAGATCGACATCGACCGCAAAACGGCGGACAAATACTCCAAACTCTGCGGTGGATACGGCGAAGAGATCAAGAAAAGCATTGATTTCGATGACGTACCGCACTTTGTATTAGCCGACAATGACTTTTGTCCGCACCTCAACTCCCAAAAGCTTTGCAAGATAATACTCGAAATGGGCGAAGACTGTCTTTGCGACATCTGCCGCGAGCATCCTCGCTTCTATCACTCCGCAAACAATATCAAAGAGGTGGGCATCGGACTTTCATGCGAAGAGGCATGCAGACTGATCCTTTCGTCCGACGGCTACGACAGATTTGTCGAGGTGGGCTACACAGAGGACGACTTTTCGGATAATAAATTCGACACTTTGAAGCTTCGAGCTGAGATCTACAGTCTTCTTTCAAGCAGTTCCCTTTCGCTTGAAGAAAAGCTAAAAGAAATAATGCAAAGATATAACGTATCGCCCGACACTAAAACAGACTTTGAGTGGACAGAGCTTCTCGTCTCGCTCGAATATCTTGAAGACGGACACAAGGAATTACTGTCGGCATATTCCTCGCATTTTTCGATAGATGAGACGGCAGAAAAGCAGCTCGAAAGGCTGTTTGCCTACTTTGTTTTCAGGCACTGTACCCCTACGATCGATGCCGAAGATTTTCGCACTGCCCTCGGCTTTTCCCTCTTTTGCACAAAGCTTATAGCCTCGATATCGACAGCGCACCCCGAAATCGGCATAACCGAGATCGCAAGAATTGTCTCCGAGGAGCTTGAATACTCCGAAGAAAACACCGATATCATTAAGCTTGAATTTTTATTCATATAAACTATGAAATGCACAGCAAACAGTTTGCTGTGCATTTCTTTTATTCTTCGATCTTCACTGTAATATCGCACTTTTCTTTGATGTTAAAGTGGTTAAAATACAAAGTCTCAAGCGGTATCCATTCATTAAAGAATCGTTTTGCCAACTCGGGCGAATTTCGTTTCTGTATGCGTTTTTTCTGTCCCTCCTGCGATACGTCCAAAAAGACCGATAGATCATACTTATCGGCAAGGTCGGGATGCATCGAATACGCTCCCTCGACTACGGTAAATGGGGTAGGAATAATATCCTCTCCCGGCAATATACTGAACGTCATACAGTCAAACCGCCGCAAAATCACCTTTTCGTTTTTAGTCAAAGGTATAAGAACCTCCTCTAAAAAACGCTCTCTGTCCATATTCCCGCCCGGCTCGGCAAACCTCTCGGGTGTACGCTGATGCCTTTGCAAAAAGAAATCGTCGGTATGGAAGACGGTGCAACCGTATACACTTTTCAATAGCTCGGAAAATGTCGATTTGCCGCTTGCGCTTCCCCCCTCGACCGCCAACAAAAATCTGTTGTTTTTCTTTTTCTTGTCAATTTCCGCAAAAACGGGTAAAAAAGGGATAAATCTGTTTGAAATCAGTCTGTAGGCAGGGGAATATTCCCTTCTGAAGTTCTCCGAGTGATGTATTGCGGGATAACCCTTTGCTCGCCATTCGTCGCACGATGCCGAAAATACCTCGTAATCAAACGGAAGCTCTCCGATTTTACACATTTCAGAAGCAATACAAAGCTTTTCCTCTAAAGCCTGTCTGCCGTCATCCTCCTTTTTGGCGGAAAGGCAAAACAGCCTTGCAAAAGTAGAGGTGCTGATTCCTAAGTCGACGTATTCAAGCGATACACGACTGTAGTCTCCATCGAGTCGCTCGACAAGAGGAAGCCTTGTTCGACCTGCATCGAACACTGAATATTCCTTTTCTAAATGATCCTTTGCCAATTCTTCCGATGCAACCAGATGCTCGCATCCGAACGAGCTCTGGAAAAGATATTTAAATATATCGGTGATCTCTATCTCCCTGTACTGTTGTACATACTTTATCAAGTTCTCACGCGTGGCATTCTTCTGCTCCATTTTGCGGTTCTCCAATAATTATTTTCGTAAAAAGCTTATTCTCTCGGCGGCAAAAACAAGCGGAGGTATCAGCACAACCTGAACCAAAATACCGGGGAGTGCGTTTGCTACCGCTCCTGCCCAAAAAGCCTTCAAGCCAAACACCTCTCCGTTTATGCCCGAATATATAAACATTGCGCTACCCCAGACAAGTCTGCCGAAAATCATTGCAACAAACAGCGATGCATATATCGCGCTCCATTTCTTTATCACTCCGCCGTTCAGTGTTCTGCGCAAAAGCGTATATACAATTCCTGCAACAGCACCGTATGCCGCAAGCTCAAACGCCATACAAAGTGCAGTCGGCATTAATGGGGGATAACCTCCGGTCAAAAATGAGCGAAACAGCGGTGCTATCGCTCCGACAATCAAGCCCCAGTGCCAGCCGCATATAAATCCGCATAAAATCACGGGTATATGCATCGGACAAAGCATACTTCCGACCTCGGGGATCTGTCCCGTCAAATAGGGCAAAACGTATGCTATCGCCAAAAAAAGTGCTGACAAAACCATTTTCTGTAATTCTCTGTGTTTTTTCATTGCTTCTCCTCATAACAAAAAGGTGCCATTTGATCTCTTCAGAGAAAATGACACCTTCATAGCATCTTGTAATTATTATTTGAACAAAAAACACGAAAACTTCTGTTTTCAGTCCTATCTTCCTGATCTGACATTTTATTATATCATACACCCATTGATTTGTCAACGATCACTCTTGACTATTTTCTTAAGCTTCAGCAAAACGTCCTCGATCAATGCACTTGTATTCAGATCATACACTCCTGCGACAAGATTATCACACTTGTTCATTGGGATCAGTATGCGTACGGCATTCGCCTGACCGACGGCAACTGCCATCTTCGGAGTAACCTCTCCATACAGCGAATCGGCAAGAGCAATGCCTATAGGCCCAATTATTACGTCGGTATTTCTGCAAGCAACACAAACAGGATTTTCTCCCGTAGCCGCCTTACTTGCGCCCGCCTTGAGCATAGCCGAAGTTGCGGTCGCGTTTGTTCCTATAGCGGTAACACAAGCCTCGGGAAATTCGGTCATTATCGACTTGACAAGCTGTGCACCGAGCTGACCTCCGTGACCGTCAATTATGGTTATATTCATATATTTTCACCCTAATATCAGAATAATCATTGTTGTGCAGCATTGCTGTCAAAAACAAAATCAATCGTTTTAACCTGCATGATCTGCAATTCTATATACTCCTTGCCGGTAGATTCCTCAAGCTCTGCTAACGTATCATAACCGTTTTCTTTTGCAATAACAAGTCCTTCGGTCTGATATTCCTCGTCTGTCACCTTGATATTGTTTGTTCTTGCCGTTTGGAATGCAACCATTTCATTCTTAACGGTCACATTGACCTGTTCAACTATAGTACTATTAAATTCATCCACATTTTTAAAGCCCATATAAGATACAACAAGCTGCTCAAGAGTTAAGCCGTTGTATGCCGCCATGGTAGTATAATACGAAACGAGCTGATTCTTATAATACTCGAACTCTTTTTCGGGGTACTTCAACACGGTGCATGACTCAACGTACTTTTGCCACAAATAGTATTTGGTTATTTCTTCAGTGCAAAAGCTTTTGAATTCCTCTGCTGTCTTATAATTGTCCGAATTAAGCGCACCAACCATGCTGTCCGTAAGCTCGGGATACACAACCTCGGTAATCGCCTTGACCTTTACGGTAAACACGACCTTTGCACCCGCCAAATCGGGATTATTTCTGTATTCCTCGGGGAACGTCAGGTCAAGCTTGACCTCGTCGCCGATGTTTGCACCGACAAGACCCGATTCGAATCCGGGAATATATGAATTCGAGCCGATCTCAAGCTCTGCGTTATTTGCTGTGCCGCCCTCAAAAGCGATTCCGTCCTTTGTTCCGACGTAGTCCATAACGACGATATCACCGTTTTTAACGGGTCTGTCGACGACAGACTTCTTCTCTGCATATTTCGCTACAACGTTTCTAATTTCTTTCGAAACTGCATCTTCAACATACTCAGTATCTACAGTAATATTTTTCACGTCAACCAAAGTAACGTACTCAGCTAAGTCGTAATCATACAAAGGACCTTCAAGCTTATCTGTCGGCTCATCCTCGACTTGTACCGTATTTTCGGTTGTGATACTTCCGTCCTTCTCTGATTTATTATCGTCTCCCGTTGAAAGGACTACAAAAAGCAGCGTTCCTACAAAGACAACAGCCAGGACCGCAATTAAAATCTTCTTTGTCAATTTATTTTCCCTCCGTTTTAACAAACAATATATTTATTATATCTTTTTATAGTAATCTTGTCAATAATAAGATTTTTATGCAAAAAATATCCCCTCGGAATATTCCGAGGGGAATTTTTTTATTCAAAATCTAATCTTCAGACTATTAGTCTTCGATCTTCTTTTTCTTTGTAGCGATAAGTGCAACTGCGCCTACCAAGGATACTACTGCAACGATTGCAAGGTAACCGAGGTTAGAACCTGTTGCGGGAACGGGAGACTCAAATCCGATGATCTTATCGGTGTCGATCTGCTTGTCGGTATAGTTGAATACCCATGCCTGGATCTCTTCACCTTCGTAATCGGGATGTGTAGCTCTTACCTTACCCTTGATTTCTGTACCGCCGAGACCGATGGATGCATCGCCCCACTTGAGACCGGGCTTACCAACAACGTATACGTTGGTAACTTCGCCGCCCCAGAGACCGATCCATACGCTACCGTCGAGGATAGCTGTCTTTGTGCCGTTTGTAGCCTTTGTCGTACCGCAGATGGTTTCGATCTTAGCGGAACCGTCGATACCGATTGTTGCGTTACCTGTGTGAGGTACCTTACTGGGTGTATATGCACCACCGACTACCATTGCCCAGTTACCTGCGTTAATGGTAACGTGTGTGGGAGCACCGTCTTCAAGGCCCTTACCCATGTCGCTGTATCTGTGACCGCCGCAGATGGAGGGATACATATCAACTCTTGCATCAACATCAGGGTTGATGTCGTTTGCCCAAACATATACGTCGTAGCCAATTACGAGCTTGTTGGATCTTGCTGCGATGAGTGCGCCGTTGTCAACGCCCTTACCGTTCTTGGAGTTGTATCTGTGCTCGATAGTGATGTGATCGAAGGTTGTGGGAGAACCGAGCTCGAGAGTGAGACCGAGGTCTACTACGTCGAGAACGAATCTAACACCCTTGGATCTGTAGTCGATACCTGTAGATCTGTCATAGCTTGTGATCAAGATGTGCTCTGTGCCTGTAGGACAGAAGAAGTCTGCAAGAGATCTTCTCATTGCGTCTGTTGCGTCAACTGTGAGTGAACCGCATACGATGAGTTCACCGCCGGTCTTGCTGAGCTGGTTGAGCGCCTTGTAAAGTGCGTTCTTGGGAACTACTGCACCTGTAACAGCCTTCTGCTCGTTTGTCAAACCTGTGTTTGTACCGCCGTTTGCAGCGATGATAGCCAATGCCTTTGCACGTACTTCATAGTAGTCAGGTGCATGACCCATTGCGTTTTCGGGAGAAGAACCGTCGCCGAGACCCTGCTCCTTATTTGCAACGTAGAGTCTGTATACAACGGGATCGGGCTGAGAAGCCTCGTCGCCTGTTGCAATAAGATTGTTTACATAGAATACTTCGTCATCACGTGTTACGGATCTGTCGTAAGTAACTGTGAGGTTTGCGGGAATGTTGGAGTTGTTTGTACCGCCGGTGATCTTTGCAACTCTGTCTGCAGAAGCAGCTACGTTAACAACAATCTCGTTTTCAGCGCCGTTCTTACCTGCAATTGCAAGTACGTCAGCGGAACCGCCGGTTACGTTAATTTCAAGCTTGCCTGTGATAGAGCCGTAAGCTCTGGAGGGAGAAGTTGTACCGAAGATTGTACCGATGTCGCCACCCTCAATATTAAGTGTTACGTCACCTGTTACAGTACCGGGATATGTAGCAGTCATAGAGTATGAACCTGCGCCAACGAAGTCCCAGTTACCTGTTTTAACGGTAACGGTGTAGCTACGGGGAACAGAGAGATATCTGTGACCGCCGATGATTGCGGGATACCAGTTACCCTTCATGTTCTTGTTTACATCCCAAGCGGTTACTTCTGTGTTTTCACCGATTGTGAAGTCATAACCGTAAGCTGCGAGAACCATAGGAGTTCCCCAACCGTTCGCGTCGTTACGGTCATATCTGTGCTCGATAACGATGTTATCAAATGTTGTGGGGTTCTGGAATGTAAGGAATGTTACAGCACTTGCTGCCTGGTCAAGAACGAACTTAGCGTTGGAACGGTAGTCCTTGCCGCCGTATACGCTGGTGATAAGAACGTGGCCGCCTGCCTTAGGAAGCTTGAATTCTGCAGGAGACTGACCGGAACCGTCAACACGGCCCTCAGCTGTGTCGATGAACACATCGCCTACTACAACGATGATACCGGGATCATCGGGAATCATTGCAAGTGCCTTATAAAGTGCGTTCTTGCTTTCCTGCTTGTTTGTACCGGGAGCATAGCCTGCGGAGTTACCCAAGGGGCTCTCGGGAGAAGAACCGTCGCCGGTCCCGTTTGCGGCAATGTAGATTACAACAGGATCCTTGGGAGGCTTAACGCCTACAACAATGCTGTTGTTGTTTACAAATGTAACGCGAGTCTTGAGGTCTTCAAGGTCGCCTGCATAGTCTTCTACTGCGTAGTCAACATACTTAAGTGTTGCACCTGCACCGAGAGTGATCACGGAACCTGTGCCGAGGTATTCAGTTCTGTTAGCAACGATGAGTTCATCAATTGTACCACCGTTGATGTCCATTGTAACCTTACCGGTGAGAGAAGGAGCGAGCTGAGGCTGGATCTTAGAACCTGTGCCGTAGAGCTTAGCAATCTTACCGCCGTTTACAGTAACCTTAACGTTACCTGTAACTGTACCGTAGTTAGAGGATGTAGAGCTCATACCGTGACCGCCCGCAGTAACAACATCCCATGTACCGGAGTTGATAACGATCTCGCCGTTGCCGGTGAGTTTGCTGTATCTGTTACCGCCAATGATCATGGGGAACATCTTACCGGGAGCGTTTGTATCAGCGTTCAAGGATGTTACGTTTACTTCTGCGCCGATAACAAATCTGTTAAGACGTGCACAGAATGCGCCGCTCGTACCCCAGCTGTTGAGGTCATCGGGATCGTACTTGTGCTCAATGTTTACCTTTTCGAAAGTAACAGCAGACTTGAAGTCTACGAATGTTACGTTACACTTATCCATATCAAGGATGAGCTTTGCGTTTGCACGGTAGTCATTGCCGCCGTATACGCTGGTAATTACAATCTCGCCATTTGCCTTGGGAAGTTCCATTTCAGCGGGAGCCTTCTTCTGGCCTTCTTCAGTAGGAATACGAGAGGATGTGGATTCGATCGCAACGTCGCCTACGAGAACGATAGTACCACCGTTTGTAGCGAGCTTCTGGAATGCGCGGTAGAATGCGTTCTGCTTGTAAGCGGCATTTCTATCACTTTCAACATCGCTGTTCAAAAGTGCGTAGTATGTGTCGCTATGTCCGAGAGGAGATGTGGGAGACGAACCGTCGCCTGTACCTGTAGCGGAAATATATACATGATCGGAAGAAACGGGAGGAAGTGTTTCAACACCTGTTGCGTATACAGTCTTGAAGTAAGAAACTTTAGACTCGGAGCAGTTGCTTCTGTCAAAGTTGATTGTAGACTCTGTGGGAGCAGTTGTGTCGTCGCCGCTGTAACGGTAACCCCAAACCTTCTGGATGCCTGTTACTGCTGTAGAAATTGTAACTGTAACCGCACCGTCTGTGCCGTTCTTGTTACCGCCGTAAACTTCGCCGACCTTACCGCCGTTAAGAGTGATGTTAACATTACCCTTGTGACCGAAAGTAAGGCTAGCATTTGTAAGATGGTTTACACCGTCGAGAACTGCAACTTCACCGCCGTTAACGGTAATGTTTACGTTACCTTCCATCTTACCGTACTGCTTGCCGCCTGCGTACAAGCCGTAGGATGTACCCATTACTCTGCCGTACTTACCGGAGTTAATGGTGATGTTTGTGTCGGAAACTGTAGTGCCGTCTCCGCCTGTAGCCATTCTGTCATAACCGCAGAGAGTAGGATAGTACACTTCACTGCCGCCAATGTCATTTGCAGTCATATTAAGCTCTTCGCCCATTACGGTAGTCTTACCGTAGAAGGACAACATAATTACACTGTCAAGGCTCTTGCCGTAGCTTCTGGTAGAATCGTACTTTGTTTCGATGTTAAGGAATTCCCATGTTGTGGGAGCCTTAATACGAAGGTTGATACCGTGATCGCTGGTATCAAATGTGAGCTTTGCGCCTGTAGCTCTGTAGTCAACACCGTCGTAATAGCTTGTAACGGTGATGTTCTTTGTTCCAACAGTAGAGGGCCACTGGAACTCGGAAAAGCTATCTCTTGCAGCGTCGCAAGTGTCAATTGTGAATTCATCACAAATAACGATCGCACCGCCGTTTTTGATGAGCGCGCTATCATTTGCTGTCAAAGCAAGATAAAATGCGTTCAGCTTATAAGTTTTGTCATCAGGCACCTTATAGCCTGCGCCATGTCCCATTGCGTTTTCAGCGGAAGAACCGTCACCGGTACCCTTTGCTGTGTTAGCAATGAACACAACTGTCTCGTCGTCTGCTACCTTAGCTGTGCCTGCAGCCGATGTAGTCATCAACAAACAAGATACAACCACTGCAACTACGATGAGTGCGGGGATGAGAAATTTAGCAAATTTTCTCATAATTTTTCTCCTTTTTTAAATATATTTTAATTTTTTATTCACAATGTTGTCATAGTGATAAAGATACGTATACATTATATCACGCACCCCCATAATTGTCAACAGCATTTTTCATATTTTATACATCATTTTTTTGGTAATTGTATACATTTTACAAAAACGCCGTTCATGCTGTTTTGTAGCATTTTCTTCATTATATATATATAATTTTTATGTGCGATATCCCAAAGCCCTTTCCTGAGGGAAGGGTGGCACGGCTTTGCCGTGACGGGATGAGAGATTTACTTTACCGTTTAGCTTTTTCTCTCCCTCCGTCACTCCGCTTCCGCTTCGTGACACCTCCCTCGTCAGATGGAGGTATAAATTACACTCGTTTGGAAACGACCTCATCCGTCTCGGAATCATCCCTCTCCGTCGGCTCCGCCGACACCTCTCCCGTAGGGAG
>JAFSAM010000040.1 GCA_017441005.1 Clostridia bacterium
CACATTTCAAGAAGCAGCAAGAACCATTGTTGAGTATATTGAGCTTTATTACAATTCCGAACGACTGCATTCAGGTATCAATTATGCCATTCCAAACCATTTTTTCACTCTTTTATCTGTCCACTAATCTTGACAAGTTTCAACGAGGCGAAGTATACAAAAGAAGAGGTAAAGAGCCTAAAAGAACAGACAAAGGAAAAGATAAAGAGCCTCCAAAAAAACAATACTGTAGATATAGCGCAAAATGAAGACGTAATAGCGACAAATTTGATCATAGAGGATCATAACAGAGAGCAAATACAGTCGGTGTCATTTGCACAGTCTAACGTTGAATACGTAGGCGCATTCGGTAAGGGCACAGCGTTAAGATACGTAATGACTCCCGGAAAGATAAACGAGGAGATAGTTCTTGAAGCATACAACGGTTTCAAGTCATACAGTGTGGTAATAGATACAGACGGACTTACGCCTGTAAAAACGGAGTCGGGCAGAGTGAATCTGACGGACGAAAAGGGCGAAACCGTTGTAACTATCGCTGCTCCGTTTATGTACGATTCAGTGGAAAAGCATTCGTTTGACGTCGACGTAACCGTAACCCGGGAAAGCAAGAAGTCGTGGAGGATCACATATACGCCCGACAAAGAGTGGTTGACCGACGAGGCCAGAGTATATCCTGTCGTAATTGACCCGACTGTAAGTTCAAGCGGCACATCTAATCAGAGCTATGATACTTATGTTTCTGAAGAGTTTTACAATGACAAGCACCCTGATAGTACTACCTTGTTAGTAGGATATATTGGTGGATATGAGTATATATCTTATTGGTCAAGTGAATTACCTACAATACCTGAGTCCACAGTAATTTCCGGGGCTAGTTTTAATATTAAACTTTCCGGGGCTACAACAACTATGGGTACTATCGGAATTTATACAATAAATTCCAATTGGTCAGAATATGTTACTTGGAATACCAGACCTTCAATTGGTGCAACTGCGTTAGACGTAGAGGGAATTGTACCAACTAATCGTTGGATACGTTTTTCGAATTCTCAATTTTCCAATATGATTGATGATTATTTAAACTATCCTACTATGACAATTGAATTGGCAGTTGCTTATGATGATATATTTGAGGACTATAATGTCTTATATTCATCTGAAAGTCAGTATAAGCCTTATGTCGAAATAAGATATACTCAAATATATTCGTTGATCAATCACGGCTTATATTATATAAGAAATGCAGTAGATGAAAACTGTTATTTAACAATTCCTAACACAGCTGCGAGTACTCCTGGAAAAATTTACAACATACCGCACTATTATCTTAATGCAAGAAGTACGTGGAATATACACTCTGTTGATCCGGATTCAAACAATGAAGAATATACTTTTTCTCCAATGGCTGCAAGGCAATTAAAGTTGGTTTGGGGACCAAATCAAACCCCGACGTTAAGTAACATAGACGGAGAATGGGCTCAATGGCAGTTTGAAGCATGTGGAGATGGTGCATATTATATATCATCGGTGGCTGAGCCTTGGATGGTTTTAGATGGTTCTCTTAGCTCAAGTTCAGTATATATATTTCCATTTAATGGAAATGAGAATCAAAAATGGGTTTTAGAACCTGTGGAAGAGTTGCCTGAATATGGTGTTAAGGATTTTTATTTGGAAAATGGGGAAGAGTATTGGTTCAAGTTCCATACGAATACAATGAGAGTTCATTCTTTTGAAACAATAGGTAACATTGATACTTACGGCGAATTGTATTGGGATTATTTGAGTGATAATAGCGGAGTTGATGTTATCGGAAATATAAATGTGTCTTTGAATCCGTTAGTTTCTAATGACGATAGTGAAATTAATAATGAAAATTTTTACATAGAGTGCGAATCTGATGAAGCCAAAGTATATTATTTGCGTGTTACTGGGAGCGATGAATATCAATCAGGTGATTGTCAGATAGGGGTTTCAATGTACCCTCATTCGTATGGTCAGAGTAAAAAATCTTGGTGTTGGGTTGCAGCATCTAAAATGGTTGTGGAGCATAACATTGGGGAAATTAGTATGCTAACAAAACCGATAGTTGATGATGCTGTATCAGAGTTGAACCCGTATGCTAGGGGACTAAACTACGATGGACAAAAGACCGTTGATAGAATCCAACATGATACTGTTGCTCACATCTATCAAGATAATGATGATTCCGGCGGTGATGTTTCGGGAGATATACAAGCAATGTATTATATGGCAGGAGAAAATGAAATAACAACAACTGAATTGGGAAATAATGGTCTTTCAAACAACGAAAAGGATTATATAATATCCGAAGTGGCATCCGGAAGATATGTACTGGTAGATATTGATAGTAATATTCCTAATACCACTCACGCTGTTGTATTGACAGAATATAATTCAGATAATGGAAAATTTACCTACTTTGAACCTGATTATGTGGAGTATATAGAGGTTAATTGTGAGTATTTTTTAAATTCAATAAATTGGGCGGTATGTTGCCAAAGAGCGGAGGAATAAGGTGTATGAAAAAAGTTATATTGACCGTTGTATTTATTATGCTAATGTGTTTTAGGGTTAGCGCAGAGGAATCTGCGCTTCTCCCCGGAGACTCTGTGTATGCTTCTGCCGAGAAGCAGGAGCAAATAGCAGCAGGTATATCAGAAGATATACACAATATGTTGAAAAGAAACCAATGTGTCGTTTTGAAGGAATCCATTACGCCTATATACTATATTGATCCTATGGAGTGCTTGGAAAATGAGAATATTACTGTTCATCCGGGAGATTATCCCTCGCTCGAAGCGTATGTTGAAATGACACAAACAAAACTTGACAATTGGATTTATGGTGAGAAAATCAAAGAATGTGAAGTTGAACCTATACTGAAATCTCCCGAAGAAGAAACAAATATCTATGTGTGTAGGGCGATCGACTATAGAGGTATTCCTACTGCTTATTATAATTTATTAATTTGTTTGGATGACTTTGGAAATATTAAAATTGAGACGACGTGGGATTCTATGTTAAATGTCCCTGCTTTTGCGGACGACAAGCTTACAATTGAGTCAATATTGCAGGAGATAGGAATTGACAGCGTTTCCGAACAAGACTTGAGGTATGTGAGGATATGTGGAATTCTGACTTCAGATGATGAGTGTTTTGACTACGGAGGGGCTTATTACTATACCAACGGCGAAAAAGAAGTATTGATTCCGGTACGAACATACAAATTATTGTTTGGCGAAAAAAAGTATTTAGTGGATGATGAGATATTAGAGAGATTTCGATTTTTGAAAGAAAAGCGGGAAGATGAAATCGCTTTTGCGGAAAAATATAAATCTGAAAAAAGAAATGGATATGAGTATGATTTTGAATTAGATTATAAGACGAATTTGCTTGAAGATACACGTATCGAAGGTGATGTATTTGTGCTGAATATAAGAGAATATTTAGATCATGGCATTTATATAAACAGTATTCCGGATCAAAGCCGTTTGATTGGTGAATTGGGCGAATACACGGAATACAAAAATCCTGATTTAATTGCTACAGAGCCGGAATCGACAGAAGGAGAGCTGGAATCTGCAACGACCGAGGCGGAAAAAGATGAAAATAATGAGTTTGAGAAAAGCGAAAAAATCGGCATTTCCGACGTTTGTGCAGTAGTGAGTGTTGTGCTTCTCGGAATTTTGGGCGGATTGCTTTTGATAAGACCTTCCCACAAAACCACGAAAGAAAACAAGCAATGAAAATCTTAATGTAGTACACGCGGAAGGAGAAATATATTTAATGAGAAAAATATTTTTGACAGCTCTTTTGATGGTATTATTATGTATTCGCGTTAATGCCGAGGAGGTTACTCAGTCGGAGAATTCGGTGTATGCTTCCGCCGAGAAGCAAGAGCAAATAGCAGCGGCTTTTACTGATGAGATGCTTGATGTTTTAAAAGAGGAAGAAGTAGTTATTTTAAAAGAATCGATCACTCCTGTATATTTTATTGATCCGGTGGAATGCTTGGAAAGCGGCGAAATCGTTCTTCGTCCGGGCGACTATCCTATCTATGATAACGTAAACGGAAAGTTGAAAGATAAATACGATCTCGGTGTAGGTGGGTGGTATATGTCCCCCGTATTAAATACGGCTGACGAGAGTACACAAGTTTATGTTGCAAAATCTGTTAAATACAATCGCAGTGCTGCTTGTTCATGGGTTATTTGCTTGGATGAATCCGGGAATATAAAATGCTTTACCAAAATGAAAGGGTCCGAAAATACAGCTCCAAGTTACGCAGATCATAAGGATACAATTGATCTTATGGCAGAAAAACTGGGTATGGAAATATCACATAAAGATTTAACATACGTAAGGATATGCGGTATTGATACCGGAATAAATGAGTATTTTGACTACGGAAGTGCCTATTACTATAATAAAGACGGAGTCGAAATGCTTATTATGTGCAAAGCATACGATTTGCTTTTTGGTGATGATATTTATTTGGAGGGAGATGAAATTTTCCAAAGATTTCAACTGCTGAAAGAAAAAAGGGAAGACGAGATTGCTTTTAAAGAAAAATACGGAATAGATCTTGAATCTGAATATATCGAAACCTCAGAGCGTATGTGCACGCTCAAAGCTCAGCATATTACACATGTACAATTGTATATTGAGGAAGATCTTTTTTCGGGATCAATGCCTGACCCGAGCCGGGTAATAGGCGAGATAGTCGTACATAATGATGTGGAAGCTCCGTCGCAAACAGAGGCGGAGACGGAGAAGCCGGATATTGATCTTGAACAATCGGAGAAAGCGGATACAAAAAATGAAAACTCTATAGACATTTTCGATGTTTGCGGAATATTAAGTGTTATCATTCTTGTCACGTTGATTGTTTTGACCTTGATTAAAAAAAGAGAAAAAACAAGGTGAATCGGTATTTGTTGCAGTGATATTTCGAGGGTGAAAAAGAAAAGAGTATTAGTTGTTGCGGCGTTTTTGCATTTAATGCTGTGTGTTTTATTTTTAATTTCGAGCTTAGTGAGTTGTTTTTCGTATCGTGAGCCGGAAAAGGAAGCATTAGATTTTGCACTTGACAAGGGAATATATTATGTGTTTTGCTTTTTGTGTATAACTCAAAAGACCGCCTTTTTGGGCGGTCTTTATGTTTGTATGCAAAATTAAAGCTTGATCTCCTGCTTCTTGTCGGAGGAGTCGTACATAGCCTGCATGATTCTTGCGGACTTGATAACGTTGTCGATGTGAGAGGGGAGCTTTTCGCCGCTCTTTACGCATCTTACAAAAGAGTTGATCTCGTTCTGGAACATTTCGGCAAAGAGGTTTGCGGTCTCGATCTCGGGTGTTTCCTCGATGAGCTGGCCGTCCTTTGCTGTGTAGTAGGTAAAGCCCTTACCGTACTGAAGTCTGATACCGCCCTTGTCGCCCATAAAGTCGATGTACATTTCTCTTGCGCCGATGTTCTGTGCCCAAGCACCGTGGATGGTGACTGTAGGTCCGTTTGTTCTGATAAGACCCGTGCACGATTCCTCTACGTCATAGATGCCGTCCAATACGGGAGGTCCTGCCCACATATTCCTGTAGGTGTAGCCGGGAATGTCCTTGCCGAGCTTGCTGAAGGTATCTGCAGTTACGGAAAGGGGAGTGGGGTCGCCGGTACAGTACATAACGATGTCGATAAAGTGTACGCCCCAGTCGATGAGTACGCCGCCGCCCGCAATTGCCTTTGTGGTAAATGCGCCGCCGAGTCCGGGGATGGATCTGTGGCTACGGAAGGATGCGTAAACGTGATATACGTTTCCGAGCTTGCCTTCTTCGATGTATTTCTTGATGGTATTAACGGGAGCGTTGAAACGGTTTACAACACCGATGTTCAGCACCTTGCCCGTCTTATGCTGTGCTTCCTGCATCTTCAATGCCTCTTCGAGGTTGATGGCAGCGGGCTTTTCGCAAAGCACGTTTTTACCTGCGTTCAAAAAGTCGATGGTGATTGTGGAGTGCACCTTGTTTGGGGTACAAACGGATACCGCCTCGATCTCGGGATCGTTCAAAATATCGTGATAATCGGTAACAGCGATACCGCAACCGTATTTTTCAACTGCGGCTTCCGCTCTTTCGGGAATGATGTCGCAGAAATACTTGATCTCAGCGTCTGGGCAATTCATATAAGAGGGAATATGAGCGTTGTTGGCGATGGTACCACAACCGATGATTGCAACTTTCATCATAAATTTTCTCCTAAAAAAGTTCAATAGATTTTTATAAAATTATAAGCCTTAAACGGCATTTTGTCAATGAAAAAACCAAAAAGAGGACAAAAAACTGTAATATTGATGGGAAAATGTCAAAATAGTTTATTTTGCGGAATTTATATATTTTTCGTATTCACGCATTATTTTATCCGCATTGTACTGCAGCTCCTTTTCGTCGCAGAGAACGGTCAGGTCGGCATACTTTTCGTATAGGGGGACTCTTTCGTTGTAAAGGTCTTCAAGAGTGTCGCCCGATCTTATAATAATTCCTCTGGTAGAAAAATTGGTTATTCTTCTTTCGATCTCCTTTTCGGGGACCTTGATGTAAATTACCGTACCGAGTGTCTTCAGATGCTTCATAGCGTTTTCGCAGTAGACGACGCTGCCACCCGTTGCAATGACCGTTCTTTCGACGTTAAGACTGCAGTTTACGGCATCCTCGACAGAAAGGAAATAATCGTTGCCCTTTTCCTCGATCACCTCGTAAAGCCTTTTGCCCTCGCGTTCCTGAATGAGGAAATCCACGTCGAGAAAGCGGTAGTTCATTGCCTTTGCGAAAAGAACTCCCGCTGTACTTTTGCCCGAGCCGGGCATACCGATTAAAATAATATTGTTGTTTTTCATTTTGTTTCTCCGAGTAATAATGTCTTCTATGATTTTATAACATTGTTATCTAAATGTCAACATAAATCGGTACTTATTGAAGTAAGAAATGATAACAATATTTTTTAAATAAACTATTGCAAAATGTGTAGAAATGTGTTAGTATATCTACAATACAGAGTAGGCGAATGAGCGTTAAGTGCCGAGTGAACAGGGAGTTGTCACTTGGACGAAAGCATTTAATGTTGCGGTTCATTTGCCGCATCCCGCTGTTGCATATATGAGCTGTCAGTAATATGCTCCTCATTTTGTGGCGTTGGAATGCACAATGTGAGGAGGTTTTTTTATGCAAAAAAACAAAAAAAGCCGAATATCCATGTTCGGCACTGTAAAGGTATTGGTTTTTGCCGCACTGTTATGTGCGGTAAGCGGAGTAATGAAGCTTATAGCCCCAAGCGGTGATACCTGGAGAATAAGCCTTGAAAATTTTCCGATAATCTTCGGCGGAGTGACGTTAGGTCCTTTTATCGGCGGAGCGATCGGCATTGCGGCAGACCTGTTGGGATGTTTGTTCCGCGGATATGCCATAAACCCGTTTATTACTGCGGCATCAATGTCGGTAGGCTTGGTTTCGGGTACCGTCATTTGGCTGTTCAAAAGGCAGAATAAGATTTATGAATTGGTACTTGCGGTGTTCCTTGCCCACATCGTCGGAAACGTTGTTATAAAGACATTTGCCCTTCACGCGATGATGGGGACGCCTTTAGCTGTTTTGTTTGCCGAAAGAATAGTAACTTATCTTATAACGGCGACAGTCGAATGCATTATAATAATCCTGCTTTTGAAAAACAAAGCCGTAAAAAAAGGCTTATATAGATTAACAAACTGACGCGGCGTAGTCCCGAAAAAGGTATAAAAGAAAAGAGTGAATTTGTTTATGATGACCTACGAAGAAACATTGGAATATATACATTCTGTATGCTGGAAGGGAAGCCGTCCCGGGCTTGAAAGAACGAGAGAGCTTTTGAAAATGATGGGTAATCCCCAGGACAGACTGAAATACGTTCACGTTGCGGGCACAAACGGTAAGGGCTCGGTCTGCTCGATGCTGGCATCTGTGCTCAAGGCGGCGGGCTATAAGACGGGGCTTTACACCTCGCCATTTGTGCGTTATTTCAATGAAAGAATGATGATCAACGGTGAAATGATATCTAACGGAGAATTGTCCGAGATCACCGAATACGTCAGACAGTTTGCAGACAAAATGACCGACGTTCCCACCGAGTTTGAGCTTATTACCGCAATAGGCTTTGAATATTTCGCTCGCAATAACTGTGATATAGTTGTTCTTGAAACGGGAATGGGCGGCAGACTTGACTCTACCAATATTATAGAAACTACGGTATTGTCGGTCATAACCGGTATTGCACTTGACCATACAGCGTATTTAGGCGACACAATAGAAAAGATCGCAACGGAAAAGGCGGGAATAATCAAGACAGGTGTTCCCGTAGTATTCGGCGGAAAGAGTCTTGCCGCATACGGCGCGATAAGCGAGGTCGCTTCGGAGAAAAGATCGGAATTACATTGGGCGAGCGATGCCGAATTGACCGATATTGAGTTTTCGCTTTACGGCTGTAAGCTTTCTTCATCAAACTACAAAGACCTTTTCGTTTCTTTGGTAGGTAACTATCAGCCGAGCAATATTGCAACAGCCTTGAAGTGTATCGGTGTTTTACGTGCTTCCGGCTTTTCTATTAACGAAGAGCAGGTAAGACAGGGTATGGGTAACGTATACTGGCCCGCAAGATTTGAGATCATAAACAAGGATCCCCTTATGATATATGACGGTGCTCACAATCCCGAGGGACTGCGTGCCTGCGTCGACAGCATCAAGCGTTTTTTCGGGGATAAGAAGGTCAATGTTATTTCGGGAGTAATGGCAGACAAAGACGTCGGAAGTATGCTCCCCGTAATAGGCGAGGTTGCCGACGAGGTGTTTACCGTTATTCCGAACAATCCGAGATCGATGGACAGCAAGGTCTATGCCGAGTATTTCAATAACTACGGAATCAAGGCACATGCATTTGATACGATCGAAGAGGGTGTCAGAGCAGCCCTTCGGTCCTCTGCGGAAAAGGGTTGTGCACTTGTATCTCTCGGCACTCTCTATATGTACGGCGACATAAGGGATGCATTGGAAAAAATCACGGAAAAAGCGAACTAATTCCGCAATTCTTGCGAAAAAATGCAATAATCGTTCACTTGTTTTTGGCTCTTCTGCTATGGTAAAATATTATTGAACAAAAATATTTACTTTGGAGGGACTTATGAGTATAATTGAACGAGTAGGAAAAAAAGAAAGACAGTATGTCGAAGAGGTACTGTCTATGAACTTCAGATCATCGGCCGGCTACAAGATGACCAAAAGGCTTGAAGAGGCTTTTGTCGAGAAGTTTGATTCAAAGTACGCCATAGCATTTTGTAACGGTACGGCAACGTTGCATGTTGCACTTGAAGCAGCGGGAGTCGGTATGGGCGACGAGGTAATTGTACCTCCGCTTACAATGTCAAGCACAACGTTCGGTGTTCTCCACGCAAATGCAACACCCGTATTTGCAGACGTTGACCCCGATACTTTTGTAATATCCGCGGATTCGATCGAAAAGTGCATTACACATAGAACAAAGGCGATCATCGTTGTTTCGCTTTACGGACTTGCCCCCGATTTTGACAGGATCAATGCGATCGCCAAAAAGCATAATCTTGTCGTAATAGAGGATGATGCGCAGTGCTTCTTGGGGAAATATAAGGGCAAGACGGTGGGCACACTCGGCGATATGGCAAGCTTCAGCTTTCAAAGCTCAAAGCATATAACAAGCGGAGAGGGAGGTATGCTTATTACAACCAACCTCGAATATGCGGAAAGAATACGCAAATATTCTTGTCTCGGATATGCGGGTGTAAGCACGAATAAGGGCAAGATTTCAAAGACTGACATTCAGGAACCCGATTACAGCAGACACGTATCGCTCGGCTGGAATTACCGTATGAGCGACGTTTGCTCCGCTGTTGCTTTGGGGCAGCTTGAGCATATAGAAGAACTGGTGGAAATGCGTATCAAATCCGCAAAATTGTTTGCAGAGGCGATAAGAAATTCGAAGATTCTCATAGGACAGAAGGAGCCGGAGGGGTATTTGAATTCGTATTGGGCATATACCGCAAAGCTTGTGGACGATTCGATAGGCTGGAAGCGTTTCAGAGATAAGTATCTCGAGCTTGGCGGCGACGGTATTTATGCCGCCTGGAAGCTGACTTACCAAGAGCCTTTCTTTAAAAATATGACGTTCCTCCGCCGCGAGGAATTGCTTAACAAAGACGTAAATTACAGCGACGGAATTTGTCCCGTTGCGGAATATCTTCAGCCCCGTTTGCTCCAGTTCAAAACCAATTATTTTGATTTTGAAATTGCAAAGAGAAAGGCAGACGTGTTGGCGGAGACCATAAAATATTTTGAATAATAGTGATAAGAGGGGGGAGGAAATGGAGAATAAGGAGTTTGATTACAGCTATATAGAGGTACTGTGTTCCGATTTGAAGATCATTTTTATTACCGATGAGACTACAAGTGTAACGGGATATACAAATGTGCATATGCACTCGTTTTGGGAATTGTTTTTCCTTAATGAAGGAAGCTTGACGGTAAATACGGAAACACAGCAGTATAAGCTGAGCAAAAATCAAATAATGATCATTCCTCCAAACTGCTATCACAGCACGTCTTCCGACTCGGAGGTAGTGAAAAAAAGCGTGTTTTTCACGTTTGAAAAGGTGAAATCCACCGAACGAGAAAAGCTTTTTGATCAGGTAAACAAGGCTTTCGGCGGTTGCGGTTTTTATAAGATAGATAACGGCGGATATGCAGGTATACTCCTTGATTTGGTGCTTGACAGCTATTCGGATGACAAGCTCGGGAAAGACTGGCGGTTGAAAGCGAACGTAACAGAGCTTATATTTGCGCTGTACGATCTGATAAAAGAAGGCGGCATTGCAGACGAGCAAGGCACTTTGCGTCAGAGCTCTTACTGGGTATACAAGTACGCTATCGACAGATTGCTCGATATATATTATAAGACTGATATATCACTTGATGCACTGAGCGAAAAGTTGTTTGTTTCACCGAAGACCATAACAAGGATCATAACATCAGCTTACGGCAAGAGCTTTAACGAGCTTAAACTTGAATTGCGCATAAGAAATGCCAAGAAGCTGCTGACCGAGACTGATCTTTCGGTAGGCGAGGTAGGCGAAAGGGTTGGATATACCACGCCGCGCGGCTTTTTTTCGGCGTTCAGAAAATTCGAAGGATGTGCCCCCGGGGAGTACCGTAAAAAATATCGGACAGACGGTAGTACCGAAACGGAAGAATATGGCGATATAATATGACAAAACGGGATAAAGGCGATGTTCCTTTATCCCATTTTTGTTTTAATCGGGTTGTTTTTTGGCATTCTTTTTTCTTAGTTCAACGATCAATCTGCCGTTTTTTAAGCTTCGTGTTTGTTTGTACTCCTTTTTTGCTATTATTTTTTTGTTTCTTGAAACGGTGACCGATATATCGACAATGAGACTTTTTCCGTTCTCGATACATGCTTTTGTGTAATAACATACTTCAAACGGCGCAAATCGGAATTTTTTTCTCGGATCGTCGTCCGAGATATAAATATTTTTTGCATATTTTTCAAAATCGGAATTCGCCCATTTCAAAAAGTTTTCCGAAAGATAGTTGTAAAATCCTGATATCTTTTTGTATATGGAATTGCTTTCTTCCAATGTAAAAACGTCGATCACCACGGTTGAAATTATCGTATTATCATATTTGTGTATGAATTTCTTTCTGCTTCTGTCAAATATGGGAAGGGAGATATCTTTCATAAAGCACCTCTTTTTTCTTTTTGTACAATATATGATCAAAGTCAAAAAAAAATAAAAAAACGCATTCCTTTTTTCGGAATGCGTTATAAAAAGATCAGTTTTGCTTTTTTTTAGGTACGATGGTCTCGCTTTCGATGCTTATTCCGCGAGGCTTGATCGGGGTCGAGAATACTATAGTTGTCTGGGTCTTTCCGAATTTTTGAAGCTCTCCGACAAATACGTCAAGCTCGAGCGTGGTTGGGAAAGCGACCTTGAGAAGCATACTGTAATCACCTGTAATGAAATTGCACTCGGTGACGTTCGGGCATTTGTCCGCGAACTCGTAAAACTCTTCTTTTCTTGAGCCGTCCATCGCGATGTTAATGAATGCTGTGATAAAGCATCCCAGCTTTGCGGGATTTAGCTCTGCGCGGTAACCCGTGATCACTCCGTCGTTTTCAAGCTGTTTAATTCTTGCCGACACAGCCGGAGAAGAAAGAAAAACCTTCTCTGCAAGTACCTTTAATGGGGTACGTGCATTCTCCTGAAGCATAGATAAAATCTGTTTGTCTATGTTATCCATATAATAATTCCCCTTTGTTTTAGAAACAAGTGCTACGTAACCATTATATTGAAATAGAATCCAAATTTCAAGTGGGTTTTGCGAAAAAGACTTAAAAAAATTAAGTTTTTTATAAAAAACGTGAACATATAGGTTTAAGTGATTTCAGGTTATTGGTTTAATAAAACTTCGTGCGATTTTGAAAAAATATTAACGTTTCGGTTGCCGACGAATGCGTCCTTGTACAATCCGTAAACCGTGTCTGACGGGAAGAAAAGTTGCGCTTTCGGAAGTGCGGAAAGGGATGCGGAATAGATTTTTGCCTCCCGCCCGCAAGACCCGAATATTATTGATATATCTTTTTGCAGGTTTTTATTCAGATATGAAAAATTAGAGACATCTGTGTAGTCTGCCATACCTATGTATGCTGCTGACGCTTGTTTTCCCGAAAAGGATATACTGTAGGTTGCTTCATTTTTGCCCAAATACGAAACGTTTTTTCTGATGTCCAGGATCATGCCGAAAAACTCGATGTCACAGTTGCTTTCCATATCGTACGATATGCATTCTATACCGTTTTGTCTTGCGTAATCTTTAAATTCTTTTTCCGATATTATATCGTCTTCGTTTTTTCCCGTTGGGACGTACATAGTGTTGAGCTTGGTATATGAGAGAAGCGAGTCTACGTCTTGCGGTTTGGTTTTTGTGTAATCTGTTACGACGTAGCTATGCAACTGTGTAATATGCTTCGAGTAAAGAAGAGATTTTACCGTTAATGAATCAGTAGGTGACATCCCTGATACGTCGCAGAAGATGGCTTTGTTTTCGCTGACTGCCATTACGATATCTCCGGTGTACGTGCTTTTACAGATCATACTCTGTTGCTCATCGGTTATTAATGTACGAACGCCAAAGCATACTGTGAAGCAAACTAATGCCGAAACAAACGGGATGAAATAAAGAGACCGTTTTTTGGTGTCTGAAAGAGATATGACCAGCAATGTTATAGCGAGAAGGAAAAAGATTATCCCGGCAAACCTAAAATTGATCGGTAAAACGGGTGCATATTCCGAAAGAAGCTCTGCGAGTGATGTCATTGCATTTGAAAAGAAAGCACAAGCCTCTCCGAGAAATGAGGAGAGTACGGGCACAAGTGAAAAAATAATCACCAAGGGACAGAGATACATTACCGCAAGAAGGAGCGGTGTAAAAACAATATTCGAAAGCGGAGAGACCACGGCAAGCTCTCCGAAGGACAGCCAGATCACAGGTAAGGAAAACATGATAGGGACACAGCCGAATACCAGAAGAGAGAATAACTTGACAAACGGTCTGCGTATAAGCGGTAAGGAAGCGGCATATTTATCGAGTTTTTCGGACAATGGCGAAGCGATAAGCAGAATACCGTAGGTGGACAAAAACGAAAGCCAAAGACCAATGTCAAACAGTGCCGACGGTGAAAAGAAGCATATAACGGATATTGCAAAGCAAAGGGAAGTTATTCCGTCATTTCTCCGTAAAATACAGGTGGAGATATAGAAAATGATCAGCATGATCGAGGCTCTTTTGACCGATGAAGAAAAACCTGTTATGCCTGCGTAAAAGATTATTGCTGATATGATCAAAAAGCAGCGCTTTTTTGCGCTTATCCCTGTCTTTTTAAGCAGCTTGGACAAGGAGCCGATTATGATCGCAAGATGGAGACCGCTTACTGCAAGCATGTGTGAAAGCCCTAACAGGCGGAAATGATATACCGTTTTGTTATTAAGGGCATCTCGGTTTCCGAGCAGTAACGCACGGCTGAGCGCACTGCCTTCTTCACCGGAATGCTTTGTCAGAATATCCGAACAGAATCGGTTGACCGCACTGAAATAATAATCGGGAAATAGTTTTTCGGTCCTATTATGATCCGTGATCGCATCGGTAACGTAAGCTGACAAATATATGTCTTTTGAAAGAAATGAAAGGTAGGATGCTCTGTCATATTCAGCTCGCGTGTAAGCCTCAAAGAAAACGTTTGCGGAATGTACGGAAAAAAGCTCTGCATCATAAAAGCCGTTGCAGGTCAAGTTTGAATAAAAATCCGCCTTTTCGCCGTTTACTGATATTACCTTGACGGCAAAAGAAGAATATGATTCGCTCTGACTGTTGACATCGGTGATTACGAACTCCACTTTGCATTCGTGACCGTCATAGGTTTTAACGTTGTTGTAATTTGCAAAGAATAACAGCGACACCGCCGCCGATACGATCAGGGCGGGGAGTACGTATATACCGAGAAATCTTCGCTTGCTTTTAAAGATGAAAAGGGTTATTTCGGCAAGTATGCCGACACTTAAAGATATGTATTTTACCGTCGGAGGCATATAAAAGAAAGCGAATAAAAGGGCTAAAAAAAGCATACACGAAAATGCAAACGGTCTTATTTTTATTGCGTGCGGTATTTTCATATATGCATCTCCTTCGACAAAAAATGACAAGAGCATTATAACATTTCAAAAGGAGAGCAGTCAAGACATAATTTTGAATACTGTATTTTTATAATATAACGGTGCTAAAGCACTTGACAAAAACGGCAGAGGGTGGGTATAATGTATTTCGTAAATATTATTTTTCGAAAGGCGGATCACTATGGATATCAAAGGTTACATTAACAAAATTGTAGACAAAATAAAGAACGACCCCGAGGTCGCAACTCTTTTCAAGAAGGACCCGATCAAGGCGGTTGAAAAGGTTTTGGGAATTGACCTTCCCGACGGAATCGTGGATAAGGTCGTAGACGGAGTTAAGGCTAAGCTGGATATAGACAATGCTTCCGATGCATTGGGTAAGCTCAAAAAGCTTTTCTGACAAAAAATAATGCACAGTTTTCTCTTTTTATGGGAAGCTGTGCTTTTTTACTTCTGTATTAGCTGTAAAAAAAATAGCAATATTTGTCTCGAAAAAACACTTTTTTGTCTTGCATTCGTTGAACAGATGTTGTAGAATATATGAAGAATGTGTTTACAAACACTTTTTATGGAGCTGTATATGGATATAAAACATATTGTTTCGCAACTGACATTGGAAGAGAAAGCGAGTCTGTGCTCGGGTGCCGATGACTGGCATACCGAAAAAATCGACAGGCTTGGTATACCTAATATAATGATGAGCGACGGTCCGCACGGACTTCGCAAGGTCGTCGACGTCGATGAAAATGAAATATGGAAGGGTGCTACAGTCAAGGCTACCTGCTATCCATCGGGGGCCGGTCTTGCTTCCAGCTGGAACAGGGAGCTCATTTATGGAGTCGGAAAAGCTCTCGGCAAAGAGGCGAAGGGCGAAAAGCTGTCTATTCTTCTGGGACCTGCGATAAACATTAAGCGTTCTCCCGTTTGCGGACGAAATTTTGAATACTACAGTGAAGATCCGTTCCTTGCGGGCAAGCTTGCCGCAAGCTTCATTAACGGCGTTCAAAGCGAGGGCGTCGGCACATCGTTAAAGCATTTTGCGGTAAACAATCACGAATACCGCAGACATTCCACAAATCCGATCGTAGATATGCGTACTCTTCGAGAAATATATCTTACGGCATTTGAAATTGCCGTGAAAGAATCGAATCCCGCTACCATTATGCATTCATACAACCGTATAAACGGCTGTCAGGTCTCAAAATCAAAGTGGCTTCTTGACGGTGTTCTCCGCGATGAGTGGGGATACGAGGGCATTGTGATCAGCGACTGGGGCGGTATGAACGATCGTGTTGCCAGTCTTGATGCGGGATGCGACATAGAAATGCCTTCAAGCGGCGGTGTGCGTGATGATATGATCGTTAAGGCTGTTAAAGAGGGCAGGCTTGACGAAAGAATACTTGACAAAACGGTCGAAAGAATACTGAAGACTGTATATAAATATTTACCCGAAAACAATGCCCCAAAAGCAGACCTTGAAAAAAACTGCGGTTATGCCGCATTCGTTGCCGAGGAGACTATGGTGCTTCTCAAAAACGAAAAAAATCTTTTGCCGCTTGATGGCGAGAGACCGCTTGCTGTCATCGGCGAATTTGGAAGTAATATACGCTTCCAGGGCAGAGGCTCCAGCCGAGTCAATGCCGCATACGTCGAGCATCCTTTGAAATACATTAAGAGATTCAATAAAGCAGAGGTGTGCTATGCCCCCGGCTACGAGCTTTCGGGAGACGTGAATACGCCGAATGAAGCACTTATAAATGAGGCGGTTGCCTGCGCAAAGAAGTGCGGAAGGGCATTGGTGTTCATCGGTCTGCCCGATGAATTTGAGTCGGAGAGCTATGACAGAGCCGATATGAGGCTGCCCGATTCGCACAACGAGTTGGTCAGAAGAATAGCCGAAGAGGTGCCCGACACAGTTGTAGTGCTGACATGCGGTTCTCCCGTGGAAATGCCTTGGCTCGACAGGGTATCCACTCTGTTTTTGACCTATCTCGGCGGAAGCGGAGCGGGCTTGGCACTTGCAGGACTTCTTTACGGTGCGGTTTCTCCGAGCGGCAAGCTTGCAGAGACATTCCCGGTCAAGATCGAAGACAATCCCGCATATCTGAACTATCCCGGTATTTACGATGACGTCGTTTATGCCGAGGGAGTTTTCGTGGGCTACAGATACTATCAAAAAAAGAAGATGAAGGTCAATTTCCCGTTTGGGTTCGGACTTTCCTATACGAAATTCTCATACGATGAAATAGTTGCAGACGGCGACAGAGTCAAAGTCAAGGTAACAAACGTCGGAAAAATTGCGGGTAAAGAGGTCGTCCAGCTTTACGTTTGTCCGCCGAAGAGTGCGGTTGTCAGACCGGACAGAGAATTAAAGGGCTTTACAAAAATATTTCTTGCGCCCGGCGAAAGCAAATGGGTAGAATTTACGCTCGATGACAGGAGCTTTGCCTACTATGATGTAAGGGTAAACGACTGGAGGGTCGAAACCGGTGACTATACTGTATTTGTCGGGGGAAGCTCGGTCGATACACCCCTTTCTGTCGTGATCAAAAAGCAGGATAAAAACCCCTATGTTCCTGAAATAACCGACAACACACCGCTTATTGACATAATAAACAATCCCGGGTATGACGGAATAAGAGACGAGTTTCTCCTCGGCTTCTTTAAACCCGAGATGCGTATTGAGGCCGAAAAAAAGGGAATTCACGTTTCAAATCAAACGGTATTTCCGCGCAAGTATCAGACGCCCAGAATGTACGTTCGCGGCGGGAAAGATACCGTCACCGAGGATGATATCGCAGAATCGGTAAAACAGTTCAACAATAAATTGAAAAACAAATAATGTGAAATAGAGAGAGGTATTTTTTATGGATATCAAGAGCATTGTTTCTCAGATGACACTTGAAGAAAAAGCAAGATTTTGCTCGGGAGCAGACGAATGGCATATAGAAAAGCTTGACCGTCTCGGTGTTCCCGCGGTAATGATGACAGACGGTCCTCACGGACTCCGCAAAAAGGTAAAGACTCAGGCTGACAGCTACTACTACGGTGATACTGTTAAGTCTACCTGTTTCCCGTCGGCAGCAGGACTTGCATGTTCATGGAACAAGGAGCTGCTTTACGGTCTCGGTGAGGCATTGGCGGCAGAGGCAAAGGGAGAGCAGGTATCTATTCTTCTCGGTCCGGGCATCAACATGAAGCGTTCTCCCGTTTGCGGACGTAACTTTGAGTATTTCAGCGAGGATCCATATCTTGCCGGTAAGCTTTCTGCAGAATATATCAAAGGTGTTCAGGCTCACGGAGTCGGCACATCTCTCAAGCATTTTGCAGTAAACAGTCAGGAGCATCGCAGACATTGCACAAATGCTATAGTCGATATGCGTACTCTTCGCGAGATCTATCTTGCAGCTTTCGAAATTGCCGTAAAAGAGGCAAAGCCCGCAACCATTATGCATTCCTACAACTGTATAAACGGTGATCAGGTTTCCAAGTCAAAGTGGCTTCTTAACGACATCCTGCGTGATGAATGGGGCTATGAAGGCACAGTTATGAGTGACTGGAACGGTATGAACAACAGAGTAGTTTCTCTCGAAGCGGGAAGCGATCTTGAAATGCCGGGCAGTTTCGGAATCAGAGATGCACAGATCGTTAAGGCTGTTAAAGAGGGCAGACTTGACGAGAAAATAGTAGATAAAGCAGTTGAAAGAATACTCAATACCGTTTATTCATATCTCCCCGATGAAAATGCAGAAAAGGCAGACCTTGTAAAGAGCCACACCTTCTGCACAAGAGTGGGCGAGGAGGCAATGGTTCTTCTCAAGAACGATAAAAACATACTTCCCATCGAGAGCGGCAAGTCGCTTGCCGTGATCGGTGCGTTTGCAAAGACACCCAGATATCAGGGAAGCGGCTCCAGCCGTGTTAACCCCGCGTTCGTCGACGACGTACTTGAATGCATGACGGAAAGAAACGGCGGAAACGTTGAATTCGCACCCGGCTACACACTCGAGGGTGACGTAAATACTCCCGATGAGGCACTCATCAACGAAGCTGTTGAGCTTGCGAAGAAGTGCGGCAGAGCGGTAATTTTTGCAGGTATGCCCGATAAGTTCGAGTCCGAAGGCTATGACAGAAGCAACATGGATATGCCCCTCAGTCACAACGTACTTATCGAAAGAATCGCTGAGGCTGTTCCCGAAACTGTAGTTGTTCTTCTCGGCGGTTCGCCCGTAGAAATGCCTTGGCTCGAAAAGGTGTCGGCACTCTTCTATGCATATCTCGGCGGCTGTGCGATCGGTAAGGCGATCTCGAGACTTATTTACGGCGACGTATGTCCCAGCGGTAAGCTTGCTGAAACCTTCCCCGTAAAATTTGAGCACAATCCCTCGTACCTCAATTTCCCCGGTGTCGGAAACGACGTCGTATACGCAGAAGGCGTATTTATGGGATACAGATACTATCAGAAGAAGAATATAGACGTAAACTTCTCGTTTGGCTACGGCTTGTCCTACACCACCTTCAGCTACGATGAGATCAAGCTTGACGGTGACAAGGTCAGTGTCAAGGTAACAAATACAGGTAAGGTAGCGGGCAAGGAGGCTGTACAGCTTTACGTCGGCGCTCCAAAGTCATTTGTTGAAAGACCGATCAAAGAGCTCAAGGGCTTTGAAAAGATATTCCTCGAGCCCGGTGAAAGCAGATGGGTCGAATTTGAGCTCAACGACAGAAGCTTTGCTTACTATGACGTAAGAGTAAACGACTGGAGAGTCGAGACAGGTACTTATACGATCTATGTCGGTACAAGCTCGGTAGATACCCCCTTGACCGTAACTGTCGACAAGGTTGATCCTAAGCCCTACGTTGCTCCCATTACAATAAACACCCCCGTGATCGATATAATGACTATGCCGGGATACGAGCCTATCCGCTATGAGTTTATGATGAAGATCCTTCCTCCCTCAAGCAGAGAAAAGGTTAAAGAGCTTGGCTTCTATTTCGAGGGTCATCCTTCTATCTACGGAAGAAGATATCATACAATGAGAATGTCTGTCCGCTGGAATGACGGCAATTTGGACGAAGATATGCTTATGCAGTATATCGACGAAGCAAACGCAAAGCTTTTCAACAAATAATAAGTCTTTACCCGAAAGAGTACGGAGTATAATCTCTGTACTCTTTTTTTGTGCGTATATGTTATATACTATTGACAAAAGTTTGTTGGAATGGTATTATGTTTTTGTAATACATACCTAATGCGGAGGTTTTTGTTTTATGAAGAAAAAAATCCTTTTGATCGTCATCGCGATATTGCTTCTTGCAACGGTGGCTGTCTGCGCAACCGTGCTCGGCATGGAAAAGCCGCGTGCGGTAATGTCGTATTTAGTTGGGCTTTCCGACGAAGCACCCGAATATGCCGATGCAAACGGCGACGGCGATATTAACGTGCTTGACGTTATTTATCTCGTGAAAAACGCCCGCGTCGATCTGTTTGACGCAAACGGTGAAAAGATTACCGAGAAAAACGTTCTTGAATTAGCCAAGGGCTCGACGTATGCTCTTTCTGCGGTTTCTACCGTCAGCGACAGTGATACGTTTACCTGGGCGACTACCGACAATAAGGTAGCGGCAATAGATTCAAACGGAAGCATTACTGCGCTCAATGCAGGTCAATGTACGGTTTCCGTAAAAACGGCAAGCGGAGAAGAGGAGTCTGTAAACGTTGTTGTTTACGAGACTGTAGCCGAAAAGGTAACATATCGCTGGGACTTCAACGATCTTACCGAAAATAATGAAGGAAACGATCTTACCCTTAATCCCTCCTGTCCCGCAAATGCAGCAAATAACTATACTATATCGAACGGTCTGTACGTAGCATCAAGCAGTGCTGCTACTTTGGAGAGACCCGATTTCCTGCTCAAGACCCCCATCACATTTGACAGCACAAGAGACTTTACGCTTGAATGGCAGGGCATTATTCCTACCGGCACCGGTCACACCATATTGGGTACTGCTCCCGTCGACACCTCGACCGATGCTTCGACTCCGGATCATATTTACGTTTCTCCGAGAGCAAACTGGAAGAACCCCGACCCCACCTATGCAGTAAAATTCTATACGGGTAAAAAGCAGATACTTTTGCCCTTTACCGAATACCTCAGTACGATGGAGTCGAGCGAGCTTGTGGCTTGGAGAATAAACTACGTTGCCTCTACAAAGAAGATGTCGCTTTCGTTCTCCACAGACAGCGGTGCTACATGGACACAGACCTGTGAAGTTTCCGTCGGAACCTTTTCTTCCACCTATGACAGTATTTTCGGAAGAACAACGGGTAACGGTAAATACAACTTCAGAGGTACGATGGACTATATCGAGGTCACCTGCTACAAGAACACAAGGGTTGTAAACAAGGATAATCTCGACGTTACATACCGCTGGGATTTCAACGATCTAACCGAAACCTTTAGCGGAAACGATCTTACCTTGAATACCCAGTGTCCCGACGGTGTGGGAAGCAACTATACAATTGCAAACGGCTCTTATAAGGTGAAATCCGGCTTGACAGACCTTGTAAAACCCGACTTTACGATGGAGACTCCCTTTACGCTCGGCAGTACGTTTGACTGGGCGGTTGAATGGAAGGGTAACTTTGTTTATACCGGTACAGTAATCGGTAAGGTAGGTACTGACACGACAGCAGCAACGGATACGGCAGGTCATATCTACATCTCTCCCTCGGCAAACTGGAACTGGAAGGATGCAAATAATCCCGTATACGGTGTGAAATTCCAGTATGCTATGGGAAAGAATGTGGTTCTTCCTTACACTCCCTTCGTTTCCGTAATGAAGACTATGAGCACCTGGAGGATCGAGTATGATGCGGCTTCAAAGCTTGCGACCTTGTCATTCTCTCAGGATAACGGTGCGTCATGGACGGTAGCTTCCAAGACGGCAATGCCTACATTCTCGACCGAGTTTACAAACGTATTCGGAAGAACGGTTCAAAACGGAAAGTATAATTTTAACAGCGAAATGGATTATATTCAGATATCTTTAAATAAAGAGTCGGCTACAAACGGAGTTGTCTTCACAAGCCTTGCTCTTGACGACAATAACTACACTCTTTCATATAACAAAAACAAAACCGATTACACAGTATATATTCCCGAGGGACATCCCGCGATCCCCAGACTTGAGGGAACTGTTGCCGACGGTTACACATACGAAATACAGCAGGCATACATCCCCGAAGGAAAGACCGAGGGAACTGCGATCGCAGTAGTCTCCGACGGACAAAAATCCACCACCTACACGGTAAAATTCGTCAAGACCGAAAGCCTTGGCTTTGTATTGCAGTTTGACGACAGATTTACCTTTGTTCCCGATTACAAGCTGAAGGATGGCGAGAGCTTTACCTTTGAATCCTCCGATTCGACGATACTCACCGTTGATGAAAACGGGGTGATCGCGGCTGTAAAACGCTGTGATACTCCCGTTACGGTTACGGCAAAGGTTGGCGGTACTGCGGTAGACACGCTTACCGTTGATAGAGTCGAAAGAGCGCACATCAACCTCTTCTTTATTACAGGTCAGTCAAACGGTCAGGGCTGTTACGATACGGTAAACTATGACGGAACGACCGAGACCGAGGGCAACGAATGGATGATTCCCTATTTGGATCAGCTGGCCGCTGTCGAGAAGATCGGCGGAGAGGGAAGAGTTTACAGCTATGACGTACATCCCAGAGCCGAGAATATAAGAGAGGGTCTGCCCGAGGCATATACCCTTTACGATATGAACAACTATGCAAAGCAGGGACATTCCGCACCTCTCGGTAAGGCTTACTACGATCTTACGGGCGAAAAGGTAATATTCCTTCAGTCCGCTTGGTCGGGTGCTCCCATTGAATCGTGGCTCGATCCCGACAGATACGAGGAAGCGGGCGGCTACGGCGTGGCTACAAGAAACTTCTATCAGACAACAAAAGACGGCTACAACAAGCTTATGGCACTTATCTCCGCAGACTATGAGATCATTCTCAAGGCTAATTTCTGGTGCCAGGGCGAGACGGCAATGTCTTCTTACTATGACAAGTCCATAAGCAACTACATTTTCTCATCGAATGCATCCTACGATAAATCAAAGCTTATTACGGCAGAGACCTACTACGAATACTTTATGCGTATAGACAAGGATATGCGTGCAGACTACGGACTTGACTATAACGGCATTATGTTTACCAAGACAAAGGGTAGTGCTACCGATACTGACATCGTTCCCATCGTTTCTGCATACTTCGGTCTTGTGACAAACAACGACGGTGTCTTTACCGCAACAAGAAGATTTATAGAGATCGCTACCCAGTATAAGACGGGAGATCCCACAAAAGAGGGCTACGGCTTTATGGGTACAGACGGTGCTAAGGGCAACCACTACAACCAGATCGGCTATAACTATCACGGCAACGAAGCGGCAAACAACCTTTTCGGTGTTGTATACAAGAGGTTTGACAAGGCTGAAAGTGTTGAGATAATTGACAACAACGGTCAGGACAGACTTAACTCAGAAAACAGCTTCGAGATCAAAGCTGGTGATATCTATCGCCTCGGTGCATTGCCGAAGCCTTACTACACAAACGAAAAGCTCACTTGGACAACAAGCGACGTTACCGTTGCAACCGTTGATAAAATGGGGGCTGTCAAGGGTGTCGGAGTAGGTACTGCTGTGATCACGGTAACTACCGAAAGCGGCAAGAGCCAATCGGTCAACGTTAAGGTATACGAGACTGTCGCAGAAAAGGTCAAGTATCGCTGGGACTTCGACGATCTTACAGAGGAATACAACGGCAACGATCTTACCCTCGATCCTATGCTTCCCGCAAACTCTTCGGATAACTATACCATTACAGACGGTATCTATTCCGTAAAATCTTCTGCGGCAACATTGGAGAGACCTAACTTCATTTTGGATACTCCTTTTGAAATCAACGATGCTTTCGACTGGTCGATCGAATGGAAAGGCTATTTCCTTGCGGGAACAGGCAACACGTTGTTCGGTCAGATCTCAGACGATGCTTCCGCGGATACCGATATAAAAGGACATATTTACTGTTCTCCCAGCGCTAACTGGGGAAGTTCAACATCTCCCAAATACTGCATTAAATTCTTGCCCGAATCGGGAAGTCAGTCTCTGTTCGTTTATACGGAATATCTTGATAAAATTACGTCTATGAACACTTGGAGAATAGCATACGATGCTGCTACGAATAAGGCAACGCTTTCTTTCCTCAATGAAGACGGAACTACCTGGACTGTGGCATCTACGGTAACTATGGGCGAATTCTCCTCTGTATTTGAAAGTATGTTCGGCAGAACAAGAAGAAACGCCAGATACAACTTCAAGGGTGAAATGGATTATATAGAGGTAAACTGCTACAAGTTTACCGAGGTAAGGGAAAAGGAAAATGTCGACGTAGCCTATCGCTGGGATTTCAATGATTACACCGACAGCGTTGGCGGTAACGATCTTACCCTCAACCCCGCCTGCCCCGACATTACAACGACAAGAATTTCCCTGCAGGACGGTATGTTCGTTGTTAGCAGCTCGACAAAGGATACAGAGCGCCCCGACTTTATTATGGACGAGGCATTTACGATCGACAGTACAAAGGACTGGGAGATCCAATGGAAGGGTCACTTCCTTTGGGCAGGTACTTTGTTCGGTCAGAATCCCGAAGACACTTCTACAGCGACCGAGGTTTCAAACAAGGGCTTCATTTATATTCCGCCCTCTGCATCCACAAACTGGGGCAGCTCGACCAACGTTATTCATGCAATGAAATTCTTCCCGTCAGGTGCAAGTAATTATACTCTGTTGCCATTTACCGGATATCAGCCTTTGATGACGTCAGTCAATACCTGGAGACTTTCATACAAAGCAACTGAAAAAGCAATAGTGATTTCCGTTTCTCTTGATGACGGCGGCTCTTGGGAAATATGCTCGAGGACGCCTATGGGCGATTATTCGGCAACCTTCACGAATCTGTTCGGCAGAAGCTACAACAACGGTAAATACAGCTTTATCGGCGAAATGGATTACGTTCAGGTTTCTTTGGCTAAATAATATTATTCGGGACATAAGGGGTCAACCTTGTGTCCCGTTTTGCTTTGTCGCGGTGTATATGGAAAAAGTTATTATTGTGCATTTATATTGACTTTTTCGGTAAGTGGCTATATAATAAATACAAATATTATTCACAGGAGATTTGCTTATGAAAAAGAAAATATCCGTACTATTCTTATTGGCTTTGGTATCCGTTTTGACTCTTGCGCTCTGCGCTTGCGGTGGTGACGGAGAAAAGACAAACGAAAACGAGGGTGATGACGTGAAGGAAACTCAGGAAGAAAAGGTTGAGCCTAAGATATCACTCGATACTCTTACACTTGACGATGCAAGATATTCGATCGGCGAATTCAAAAAAGACGTTTTTGAATATTCAGTCGGTCTTCCCGACGGCAGACCAACCATACCTCGCGTTCAGGCAACTGCCGCAGATGGAATTGAAATAAAGATCAGCCAGGCTTATATTCCCGATTCCGAGACGATCGGTGTTGCTACCGTTGCCATCTCCGATGCAGAGGGCAATTCCGCAACATATAAGGTCACATTTGAGCGCAGTATTGCAAACGGCTTCGTTCTTCAGTATGACGACAGATATTATTTTAACGCCGGCTATCACAACGATACGGGCGATCCCTACGTATACACATCGAGCGATCCCGACATTATTTCCGTTGACGAAAACGGTATTATGACCGCTAAAAAGGTTGCCGAAAAAGAGGTTACCCTTTATGCTCATCAGGGTGAAATGCTTAAGGCTACTTTTGTTGTCGACAGAGTAGAAAAGGCGGACATCAACCTGTTCTTTATTACAGGTCAGTCAAACGGTCAGGGATGTTATGACTCCACAAACTACGGCAAGGACGTAGAACATTTAGTTCCTTTCGAGGAGCAGATCTCTTTGGTAGAAAAGATCGGCGGAGAGGGCAGAGTGTACAGCTTTGACGTTTATCCCCGTTCTCAGAACACAGAGGTCTACAAAATGAAGGGCGCTATGTACGATATGGAGCTCTACGCAAAGCAGGGCCATCAGGCTTCTCTCGGAAAGACCTTCTATGATCTTTCGGGCGAAAAGGTAGTATTCCTTCAGTCTGCTTATTCGGGATCCCCCATTGAATCTTGGCTTGATCCCAAGAGACATAAAGACGAAGCGGGACCGTACGGAAGCCACTATTTCTATACAGATACGCAGAAGGCATATAAGCAGCTCAAAGACAAGCTCAAGGACAATTACGAGATAGTATACGTTGCAAATTTCTGGTGTCAGGGTGAGACTGCTATGAATGCGGTTTACGACAAGAGATTGGGCGACTACATCTTCTCGAGCAACGCAGCATTTGATAAGTCAAAGCTTATAACGGACGAGACATATTACAATTATTTCATGATGCTTCATAATGATATGGTCGAGGATTTCGGCTTGCAGTATAACGGAATCATGTTTGTAAAGACCAAGGGCCAGGGCAGTGAAACTACAAAGATCGTTCCCATCATTTCGGCCCAGTTTGCTCTTTGTAATAACAATGACGACATCCACGTGGCATCAAGACACTTTATTGAGATCGCAAGACAGTATAAGGATTCCGATAAAACCAGTGAAGGCTACGGCTTTATGGGCACAGACAACAACCACTATAACCAGATCGGTTATAACTATCTTGGTAAAGAATGTGCAGTTAATGCCTTCAATGCTAAATTCGGCGAGGCTGTCAACGTTCCCGAGGCTGTTGAAATTATTGCACAGAACGGTACAAAGAGAATGACCACCACCGATTCCGTTACAATTAGAGCAGGCGGCACTCTCCGCGTGGGTGCACTTTCAGTTCCCCATTATATAAACGAAAAGATCGTTTGGACCTCGAACAAGGAAGACGTCGCAACAGTAAATGAATTCGGCGTTATCAAGGGTGTTTCGGGCGGTACGGCTATAATCACTGCTACAAACGAAAGCGGTAAATCAGAGAGTATTTACGTTACAGTAAACTGAAATTAAACAGCATTATAAACAACGTACAGATTTTTCGGTCTGTGCGTTGTTTTTTTGTTTCTGTCATAAAATAAGGCGTCAAAGCATAGAGTATACCGAAAAAGAAAAACGAAAGAGGGAGATCAGTATGACAGATACAGCTATTTACAAGGATATATCTGCCAGAACGGGGGGCGATATCTATATCGGTGTCGTGGGTCCCGTACGAACAGGCAAATCAACTTTTATAAGAAAATTTATGGAGAACATAGTTTTGCCCAACATTACGGAGGAATACGAGGAAAAAAGGGCAAGGGATGAAATGCCGCAGAGTGCGGCAGGGAAAACCGTTATGACAACAGAGCCGAAGTTTGTACCAGACGAGGCTGTCAGCGTTACTCTTAACGGCAATGCAACCATGAAAGTGAAAATGGTGGACTGCGTCGGATATATAGTTCCCGAGGCATTGGGACATATCGAAAACGGAAGTCCCAGAATGGTCATGACTCCGTGGAGTGAATCGCCTATGCCGTTCGGGGAGGCCGCAGAGCTCGGTACGAGAAAGGTTATAAACGATCATTCTACGATCGGTGTTCTTGTGACGACTGACGGAAGTGTTGGCGAATTCGGCAGAGACGCTTATGTTGAGGCAGAGGAAAGAGTAGCAGAGGAGCTTCATAAAATTAATAAGCCTTTTGTGATCGTGCTTAATTCATCAAAGCCGGAGTCGGACGAAAGCGAACGTCTTGCCTATGAGCTTGAGGAAAAATACGGAGCTCCCGTGGCGCTCGTAAACTGTCTTGAGCTTGATAAGGAGGATATAGAAAGCATACTGGAAATGGTTTTGCTTGAATTTCCTGTAAAAGAAATCAGAGTGAAGATGCCGGGGTGGATATACGCTCTGGATGACGGTCAGCGCATCAGAAAGAGCATTACCGAGCAGGTTCTTTCATCTGCCGAGGAGGTTATGAAGGCGGGAGATATAAAAAAATCGTTTGATGCTCTCGGAGATAACGAGTACGTAGTTTCATCCGCTGTTACCAATATAGATCTCGGCAGCGGAAAGGCAGAACTAACAGTTGAATTGAAGGATGACCTTTTTTATAAGACAGTGGGTGAGATGACAGAGCTTGATATTGAAGATGAGGAAGACCTCATTTCTCAAATGCTTCATCTTGCGAAAATAAAGAAGGAGTATGAGCGGGTCGAAGAAGCATTGGCGGACGTCGAGGAGAAGGGATACGGAATAGTTACTCCGAGACTTGAGGATCTGAAGCTTGAAGAACCCGAGATCACAAAGCAACAGGGGGCTTACGGAGTGAAGCTGAAGGCATCGGCGCCGTCTATACATATGATCAAGGCTAACATCCAGACGGAGCTGAATCCTATCGTGGGAACGGAACAACAGTCTGAGGAGCTTATAAAATTTATGCTCAGGGAGTTTGAAGAAGATCCTACGAGAATATGGGAATCCAATATGTTCGGAACGAGTCTGTATGAACTGATCAACGAGGGTCTGAACAGTAAGCTGGCGCAGATTCCTCACGAAGCAAGGCTGAAGCTTGGAGACACCTTGCAGAAGCTTATAAACGAGGGGTCCGGAGGACTGCTCTGCATTATTCTATAAACAAGTAAGACCGAGGGGGAACCTTCGGCCTTTTTTGTGGTTTCCCACACCAAATCCCACACTTTTTGGGGCGAGAATGGCGGTTTCCCCACACTTTTTACAATGAAGTGTGTTGTATGTTGTCAAAAGGTAGTGTACAAATATAATAGAATTATTATATCCATAGAGCGATGTGTGCGTGTTGAGTTAAAAGATACATGCATTTTCGAATTCATTGGAGAAGATAACAAGGAGGACAAAATGAAAAAGGTATTGACAAGGTTAGGTTTGGCTTTGGTTGTTGCTTTAACTGTTGCCGTGGCGCTGATGTCGTTTGTATCGGCTTCGTCAGGGACGGGCAATACAGAGTCAGATCCTGTGGTTTGTACCACGTTCGAGGATTTTAAGAACGCTATGGAGGATCCCGACGTTCTGTATGTAGAGTTGGATGGAATTGCTGAAACACTTCCGCAGCTTTACAAGGGGAATACTTCTTATGAACCCGCAATAACGGTTGCCGGTGAGAAGCACCTCAAGGTAAAAGGTGACAATGATTTTAAAACTCCGATAGTTATTAATCCCAACACGCAGGCTGAGTACTCTTCGTTGATTTTCGTGCCTAAAGATGCAATGCTTATAGTGGAGGGGAATGGCGGCATTTCATATACACCTTCATCCAAAAACGCACTTAATGCGATTATACATAACCGCGGCTATTTTGTTGCAGACGGCGCTGTTGCATTTTTTGGTAATGTAGGTTATGAAAGAGGTATGGAAAATTATGCAATTTGCCTCTTTAATGAGTATGGTACCGCCGAAATCTATAACGGCTATTTCTATGCTACGAATGCGCATAGTGTTGGTTATGGCAACGACGTTTTTTCTGCAGTAAAGCTTGCCGGAACCAGTACCACATATATTTCAAAAGGCAGTTTTTTTGCAAGTAACTCTCATAACGGAAATAAAGAGACTTACGGACTTGAGATTTCTTCCGGCGCAAAGGTCGAAATCGAGGGCGGTGAATTCGAGAGTATTAAGCTCCCCACAAGAGCGACAAAATTTTCCGATTACATTGACGAAAGTGTGTTTACAACACTTGCAGATTATACCGTATTTGATCCTACTTCAACGAACTCACAGGACATTATGATGGCGGTTCGTGTAGACGTTGTCCGAATGATCAAAAAAATAGAACTCAATGTAAGTGCCCCCGTAGCAGGAGCATATTTACTTCCCGACATATCTTTTGGCAGCAGGGGATATGATCATAATCCGAGTATTTATTGGACTGTTGACGGTAATACGATTTTTTCACCTGATACTCCTGTAAAATTTGTTGAGGGGTCGTCCTACTCGTTTGAGGTTATTCTTAACGTAGATGAGTCACAATGTTATCAATTTGCACCGGTAGCAGAAGTTACCGCTACGGTAAACGGAAAAACGGCTGTGGTTTCCGAGGCTTGGTATCCCGGAAAGATGATCAGGGTATCCTACGATTTCGGTGTGTGTACCAACGAGTTTGATCAGGTGGCAGTAGAGGTTAATGCCCCGTTTGCGGGAAATTATATCTCCAATGACATCTTTTTAGGTGACTATGAAAAGTATTCCTACAATCCGGAAACTGACATTCAGTGGTATGTATATTCCGATGACGGAAGATCAAAATCTCCTGTCAGCGAAGGGTCTAGATTCGTATACGGAAATAACTATGAGGTAGTGATCAAGCTTCAGGCAATAAACGGTTATTCTTTTAAAACCGATGCCGGCGGAGTTCCCGACGTTTATGCAAAAGTTAACGGCGGTGAGGCAACCGTTAAGTCTATATCCGGTGTTTCTTCTTCAAGCAGCATCGGTATTGTTTATAGATTTCCGTTCTGTAAAGATCCTCTGGTAAAAAATGTGGCTATAACCGGTGTTAGACCTCCCGTCGCCGGCGCTTTGCCTTCGTATAAAGCAGAGTCAGACGGAGTAGGCTACAGTATTAACTCATCGAGCTTCTCAAGTGTAAGTGCAAACGGATACTGGAAGAAGAACGGTGTTTCCTGGTACGATAACACCGAAAACAGATATATATACGAAAAAGAGCGGTTTATTGAGGGGCACAATTACACAGTAAACGTAGAGGTGATCCAGCTGGGCGAGTATGAGTTCTATGTCGACAGCATAAGCAACCTCACGACAGGTACGGTGAACGGTAATACTGCCACGATGAACACACCTTCGCTTCAGGGCGGAAAAACTAAGCAGGTGGCGGCTTATACGTTTTACTGGAGTCCGGTAACAGTAGACAGATTTGAACTTACGGATATTCCTACTCCCGTTGCGGGACATGCTCCGAATTACACGGCAAATGTCGGTCAAGAGCATCTCTACGGTCTCGCGGGCGGTTTTGATGCGAGCAGCTTCTATTGGATAGACTCTGAAGGAGCTGTTATGACCGAAGACGATGTTTTTGTAGCAGGTGAGTTTTACACACTCGAGGTCAAGCTTGTGCCCCAATACAGCGGCGAAGTTTTAATGAGCACATTCTCGACTTCTCCCACTGCTTCGATCAACGGTGTGGAAATATCAAAGGAAGACATATATGCTACAAGCAGTAAAGTATACTTGTATGCTGACTACTTGTGCAAGGAAACGGAAACGACCTCGATTTCAGGATTTGTTTCCGGAATCAAAAAGTCCACCGATGTTATTCATATTGAACTTACGGAATACGGCTTTAATGAACCTTTTTACAGTACCTCTTTTACTGGGGCGAGCCCTTCTTATTTACTTGACGATGTAGATTGCGGTGTATATAAGATCAAGATCTACGGAGCGGGATACGTTGCAAAAGAAAGAATTATCAGATTGGATAGTCTTCCTCTCGAGATCAATTTCGATCTTTCGGAGAATACGGCTACGATCTATATGTACGCAAGTGATTACTGGGATACCGCTGTAGCAATTGATAAGGCAGCATACGAATATGCTGAATATTTCAATGTAATATTTGATCTTGAGGACTATTCTTGGGATATTTACGATGATATGACCATTGGTTCTTACTCGGATATAAGATCCAATACCGTAATGATTGCAAACGGAAATATTGTGGTACATGCATTCTCTAATGAGGATAACTGGTATTACTATACAACTACAATGTGCGGACAGTTTGAATTTGCTGACGTAACAATAGAGGGTGTTACCAATACAGAGAATGCCAAAGGAGAATACGGTGGGTTTGTATTCCCTGACGATTGCTCGGGAACATTCGGTTACGTTAAAGAGCACGGAGTTTTTGACGGTATTGAAAGCAATGCGGTTCCGATTAACCTCTACGGTAACGTTACGGTTTATGACGGAATTTACAACGTGATTTCGGGTGGCTTTGAGGCCGGTATTGACGATCGCATAATTGGTTGCGGGGTTTCTAGTCCCGTTATCAGACTGTACGGCGATACCGTTGTATATAATGTTTCGGGCGGTACATTCGGAGCTGATAACTATGACAGCGTATACGGAATGCCCCAAATTTACGTCGCCGACAACGTGCATGTAATCGAAAATTTTGCGGGTGGCGCTATTGATGCGGAATACAGCTGGCTTGATCAGGTATACGTTGAAATAATGGGCGGTAAGTTTGATGGATATATCTCGCTTGCAGGAAACTCATATATCGATGATGACTCCAGAATTAAATTTGTCGGAGATAAATTCGATCTTTCCGATTGTATAGGTGTTTATGCCGATATTGAAAGCAATGACGTGGTTGAATATGCTACCCTTGACTTGTTCAGATCTACTTCAAAGACAGACATAGAAGGTATGTCGAGTGGTTTTGAAAATGTATTTGCCCCGTTTACCGAAGGCATAACGGTCAGCTTCCAGGATGTTAGCATGAGTAATGACACTCCGTTTATTATCCACTTTATGGGACAGAATGTAACGGTAGGTGCTAATAGCTATTCCTATGATTTCCTTATAGATTTTGACGGTTATACCGAGTTCGATAACGAATTTGATTACTATTCATACCAGTTTGGATTCGAGGAAAGAATTATTGTTCCCGGGGTTTACAACAAGATCAAGGTCGGTGTGGGTGATTTGAGATCGAGCGAGATCACTCTGAACAACCTTTCCAGAGATACCAAGATACAAAACTATGTATTTGGTGTATCGCTTACCTTGAGTGACAGCATTGCGGTCAATATGTCCGGTGATTCATCGCTCTTTGATGATTACTCTGACGTTATGGTCACAGTAGTGTTTAAGGGACAAAGCTATAATTATTACAGTCCCACAAGCGACAACGGTACAAGCTTCCGTTATTCGTTTACAAATCTCGGTCCTCAAATGATGGGAGATACGGTTTACTTTGTGATCGAAGCAAGAAATGGTAACGGGGAAGTCGTTACATCGGGTATTTTGAAAAGCAGCGTTAAAAAGTATGCGGTCGATTCGATGAATCTCAGCGAAAATACGGCTGAATTCAAAGCAGTATGTATGGACCTTCTGAATTACGGTGCAAAAGCTCAGTTGTATGCAAACTACAAGACAGATGAGCTTGTAACGAGTGATATGGACGCATACCAAAAATATGCTTCAAAATCTCAGGCAGTACCCACAAGCTGTAAGAAGATCGAAAAACTGACCGGTGCTACGGTAAGTGTAGTCGGACCTTCTCTGTATCTTGATAAAAACGTAGAACTCCGATATGCATACAAAACAAGCGAAAATCTTTCAGACCTCAGCGCTAAGGTGGTAATTGACGGAACACAGACGATCACTATCGGCTACAGCGACTTTGTTGTTACCGATGCAGCAAAGGGTGAATTCTATATCAGAGTAAATCAGCTTAATCCTTCACAGATGAGAGATACCGTAAAGGTGACCATTATGAAGGGGAATACGGCGGTAAGCCACACGATAACCTACAGTATTGCATCTTACGTATATGACTATACGGTTGCAGGAGCATTGATGGATGCAGTAAAAGCAATGCTTACCTATGGTGATGCAGTAGTCGCTTGGATGGCATAATAAAAGGAAAGACACACAAAAACGTGTTTGCTTTAATCAACGAAAGGAGGACGGTAAACATGAAGAAGGAAGTATTCGTAAAACCTGTGGCAGAAGTAACAACTTTTGAGTCACAGATCGTGATGGTAGGTATTTCTACCCCTATCGCTCCCGGTGAGTGGGACTGATCTCCCGTAAAAAGAATGTGTAAGCTTGTCCGCCGTTATATGGATCGGTGAGACAACTTACACTCAAAACGTGGTCAAGTTTGCGAAAACTGACACTACCACACAAAAAAATGCTCCCGAGGTTTTTCTCGGGATACAAAAAACCCCTGACCGAATATTTGGGTCGGGGGCTTTTTGTTGTGATATATGTTTATAATTCTTATTAAATACTTGAAGAAGAAATTCTGATTTGAAAGTGTAGAGGAGTCACTTGTTGACGTGTTTTAGCACGATAAATACAAAATTAAAAAACGAAGAATCATTCGTTGTGTTTTTTTGCTTCGTTTCGCATTTTTTGGGGTGAGATATTGAACATATCTCTAAAAATCTTGGTGAAATAGCTGTAATTTTCATACCCTAAGTTACTCGAAATTTTTTTCAAGGACATATTTGGAGTTTCAAGCATATTTTTCGCCAAATAAAGCTTTTCTTTGTTGATATATTCAGAAATCGTCATTCCTGTTTCCTGCTTGAACAGCCTTGCAGTATATTCTTTGGAGAGGTGGACGTGGTGGCAGACGTCAGTGAGTGTGAGGGGGGCGTTTATGTTTTCGTTTATGTATTTCAAAATGTTTGTAACGTGGGGATTGTTCGATTGGTTTTGCGATGTTTCAAACAATTCGAGCATTATACATTCAAATATATGGTTTAAAACCTCAGTTTGCTTCAAACTTTTAAAATCGCTGCTTGATATTTCATTTTTCTTTTGGAGGGCTATATAAGTTTTATATGGATAAACGTCAAGAAGGTTGCGGATTATTTGGTTAATCGCGTTTCTGTAAACGTGATTTTCGGTGGGCATATATTCGTTTTTGCCGAAGAAATTGAATATAACAATGTGAATATACGAGTGGTTTGCAAAGCGCTCTCTGAATGTTTCGGGCGTGAGAAGGAGTACGTCGTTTTTTTTCAGCACGATCGTTTCTCCGTTTGCAATGTAGGTACAGCTCCCCTCCAGTACAAGGACCAAATGGTAAAACCAAATTTTATACGGCTTTATTGAATTAAGGTTACTTGATGAATGGTTTATGAAATAATCGACACGTTTGTTCTCGCTCATCTATTATACCTCGCTATGTCAATATAGTTGAACTTTTTGAGTTATATATCAAAATAGTTTATTGAAAAAAGTCTTCATAAAATATATTATATAAGTGTAAAATCTGAAAGTCAATGGGGTTAACTCGAAAAATGACTTTGACGCTCCCCAAAAACATCGTTTTGAGGAATTTTTGTTTGATAGGTAATCTTTTGTGTGTTTTTTTTGATTTGTCAAAATATTGCAATAAATTGCAGAGAAAAACTCCATCTTAATTAATATGTTCCGAACAAGATAGAGCTTTTATGTAGGATTATTGCAAAATTATAAAAAAATAAACTGCATTATTGCGGTAAAGGGGGTAATAAAATGAAAAAAAGAACTATATCGGCATTAGTTGTGTTGGTACTGTTGGCAGTTGCGTTGGCTACGGTAATAATTCCCGGTGCGGCGACCGAGTCCATTAACAGCCTTGATGTCTCTTCGGGAGAGGGGGTTGTTTTTGATGGCAAGTCGCTCTATTCTGCTGCCGATGACAATTGTATGACCGAAATACCGGTTACCTACGAGGCGTGGGTAAAGGCACCTGCAGGTTATAACAGAGAGCAGGGCACGATTTTAGGTAACTATGATGGGCTTGAAAAGAACGGTGTCCGTTTTAGAGGATTTACCTACGGACGTACTTATCTTTTCTTCAATCCCATTGATGGCGGCGGTGCGTGCCATTTCTATTTTAATGGCACAAATGTATCAAACAGCGAGTGGACACATATTGCAATCGTTGATGATACCGTCAGTGAAAAGGCGCTTTGTTACATAAACGGCGAGCTTGCCGCCTCCATTACGATGACGGAAGCACAGAAAAAAGCTTCCCGTGATTTCAGCGTAAGACCTATGTGCATCGGCGGTGACTACATCGTTGATACGGATCCCTTTGTTGGAAACATCCGTTCCGTTGTTGTTTACAGCGACGTAAGAACAGCCGAAGAGATTAAAGCGGATATGTCTTTCATTAATCTTGACGATGAAAATCTTATTTCAGCTTACAACCTTAACGGTAAGCAGGGCGCTGCCGTTATCGAGGATGCCACGGGCAATTACGATATGTACAATAACCGCGCGACAAGCGATTGGGTAGATGCAGAGCAGATCCCTGCAGTCGAGGAGTTTTCTTACTCCATCGCACTTGTAGGCGACACTCAGATTTTGTCGGGTTACTATCCGGAACTTTATCACACCTATTTTGACTGGTTGCTTGCAAACAAGGACGAGCATAAGATTGCTCACGTTCTTAATCTTGGTGATTTCACCAACTTCAACTATGATTGGGAATGGGATAATATTAGAGAAGAGTGGTTCAGACTGAACGGAAAGCTTGATTATACACTTGTGCGAGGTGACCACGATTTTCTTAACGATAAGAACGCTTCTACCGCGTACGATGCAGACAAGTACGATATGTGGTTCAATGTACCCGAATATACCGACAGATTTACAAACAGCGAAGATGCCGACTATTATAAGGGTGAAAACGGAAGTATGACAAACTCATACCGAGCGATTGATATCAACGGCAACAAGTATCTTATTGTTACCGTAGACAAATATCCTTCCGAGGACGTTATGGGGTGGCTTGACACCGTAATCAATAAATACCCCGACAGACGCGTCATTATGACAATGCATTGCTTTGCAGACAATGACGGCTCTTATCTCCCGAGCGAGGGCAGCTATAAGCTTATTGGTGTGGATTTCTGGGAACGCGTTAAGGGCTATAGAAACATCGAAATGATTATTTCCGGTCACCAGTATGCTTGGGGGGTAACTTGGCACAAGGATAAGGGTACAAACGGAAACGTTGTAAACCAGGTTCTTGTAAATCCACAGGGTCCCGATTTCGATCAGGCAGGTCCTACGGGTATGATTGCAATGCTGTACTTTTCCGAGGACGGTAATGAGGTACAGGTTCGTTACTATTCTCCCATACTCGATAAATATTACATTGCTAACTACAACGAGATCATAAACGGCTATGATATCGAAACAAGCGCGTTTACGATGAGAACGGACGATATGTCTACAGCAAAGCAGATTAAAAAGTCTGACCTCATCTCATACGAAACGGCGGATTCCGCAAATACAAGTATTACCGTTGAAGCATCGGTAAATGGTGCTTCGGCAAACGTAGCCGTTAATTACGCTACGAGCGAGAGGGTTGAAAACGGAAAGGTAACCCTTTTCTATAACAAGGCACTTCTTTCCGCTCCCAATGTTGTGTGGGTGAACGAGCCTGCCGATTATTCTGTACAGAATTACGGCGGTATTGTTATTGTAAGCTGGAGCGGTTTTGATAGTTCAACTTCGGGTAAGCTTTTCGACGTTGAGTTCACCTCTTCGGTTACTTCGTCAATGCCTACCGTAATTGAGCTTCGCGTTGATACGTTGAATTACACGGATAATGACGTTGTTTACGTGTTTGAGGACGTAAAGAACACAGGCTGTATAATGTCCGTGACCGACGTCCCTACGGTAACTTATGGCGAAGGTGATGATTTCGAAGCTAAGTTTGAATATGCGCTCGAAATTGCAAAATACAGTGATGTACAGTTTGTAATGAGTGCTGATTTTGTTGCAACAAAGACTATTGTTTTGGGAAGCGAATCTTTTATTCCTTCTCATAAGGTTAAGGTAACCTCTTCGGATACAGCAAACCGCGTGACATTGAAAACGGGCGGCTTCAACCTTGTATTCTGGGGACATATTGAATTTTCAAACATCAAGATGGACGGTAACGGCACAACCTCCGCAAACACGTATTTCTTCCCCGACAGCACTTCCGTTATTGTCGGGGCAAATGTAAACTGTGGCTCGTCCAGAGCTAATATTGCAGGCGCAAACCTCACTCTTAATTCAGGTGTTTGGTACGTTGTAAGTGCTATTAACGACTACTCAGTTATCGACGGTTATATCGACAGAACTGTTAAGGATGACGGAAACAGACCAATTCACGTCAATAACCCGGTAATCATTATGCAGGGTACATCAAGAACAATAAACCTCTACGGCGGTGCGGCTACCGATGCAGGTAAATCGTACAGTAAGGACGGCACGATCTTCGTTCTCGGTAAGTCTACGGTAAAAATCTTGGATTCTGCAAGAGTTGAAACCCTGGCGACCGCATCCGGCTACGGCGATTACAGCACTCACGACGGTGAGATTTACGTCAACACCACAAGCACCGTAAAGAGACTTGCGGCTGCCGTAGGACCCGTCGGCAGAGACGAATTCAATCACACATACTATCCTTCGTTCGAGTTAATTGTTGATAACGTAACCATGAACGAGGAATATGGCTTTGTTGGTCTTTGGGCAAGAAGTGACAGAGACAATACCGGAAATTATGCAAACGTTTCTGTTACTATCAACGGTGGCACTTTTGACAAAGATTCTTACGGCGGTGTGTTTGCTTCCGGAGCAGACTATACAAAATTCTATGGCACAAATACCGTTACCATCAACGGCGGTAAATTTAACGGAAAAGTGTTTGGTGGCGGTTTCCTTAACGGTGCAAGCTCGGCTCCCGCAACGAGCACTGCAAAGATAACCGATCAGGCTGCCGATACATATTTCACCATCAACGGCGGTGAATTCGCAAAAAATGTAAACGGCGGTTCTGATTTCAGGCAAAAACACACAAATCACAGCGGAGATACATACTTTACGATCAATAACGGTAAATTTACAAACTACGTTTGGGGCGGTTCTTACTTCACATACAGTGATACCAATGTAGAGGGCGCTGTTCATAGCGGTAACATTAAAACCGTTATCAATGGTGGTGATTTTACGGCGCAGATCGCAGGAGGTTCCGAATTCGGGGGTGCAAAAGCAACTCATTCTGGCGACACGATTCTCGAGATCAAGGACGGTACGTTCGGTACAAGTACAAACGTATACGGCGGCGCGGCTGTTTACGGCTTTAACAGCAGACTGACAGGCGATTCTACACTTAATATTTATGGCGGCGTTGCTTTGAAGGGTAACGTATACGGCGGCTCAAACCTCCAAAAATGGGGGGCAAACGGATTCCCATCATCTACTTCAAGCAGTACGGGTATCCTGGCTTCGGGCAACGTATATTTCAACGTGTATGACTATGACAAGAACGGTAACAGAGCAGTTGCTACATTCGATACGACAAAAGTGTTTGTTGCGGGCTCGCGCATTCATATGCACTACGGCGAAATGACCGGTGATATTTACTACAGTATTACGGGCGTAACACTTCCCGGAAACGCTTCCGCTGCAGTAATCAGTGACTGGGATTCCAAACTGAACGGAGATATTATCGGTACGTTGGAAAACGTTACTTTGACAAACAACTTCTTCGGCGGTGCGATCATCACCGGTTCAAGATCTATCCACTCCGGTAACATAATGCTTACATTGAAGAGCGTTAACGTAAATGGAGTTGTGACGGCAGGATCGCAGATTACAAACGCTAACCAGACGTATAAAGTATCTTCTACACTTAACTATGAATCAGGAACTGTAAACGGTAAGATAGCAGGAGGTTGCTATTTCACAGTCCCCAACATTAAAGCAATAGGCGATTCCAAGCTTGTATTCGGTACTTCATCTGCAGCTCCCGCAGCAAAAGCTTTTTCCGTTATAATAGGCGGTAGTTTGGCGTCAGACAGCGCGATTACTTCTGCAGGTACAACGGATGAATGGGGTATGTACGGCAATTCCGAGCTTGTTATTAACAAAGGGACGGTTGAGTCGGGCGCATACGTAGTAGGAGGTTCCTATTTACCTATTGTTTCGACTCCTTCCACAACGGTCAACTGGTCTAAATATCCCGTAGTAGGTGGTGTTTCAGGCGCAGAGACAGTAACAAAGCTTACAATTAACGGCGGTACTGTAAACGGACCTAAGCTTTATGCCGGATCGTATCTTGCATCAGGCGGTCAGGATCACGGTACTGTTGTATTTGAAATCAACAACGGTACGGTAAATATTTCGACTACCGGTATTACGAACTACGGTGAAACTGCAACGTTCGCAATCTCTCCCGTTACTTACTATCCTTCAAACACAAAGGATTTAAACTGTAACTACGTTCTTTCGCTCAACGGCGGTTCTCACAAGATTACCACTACAGGCACAAGAATCGGTATTTGCGCAGGTCTCTACGGTTATGATGGTGACATTATAGGTGACACGACCTTGAACTTAAACGTAGGTACAAGAGCAGGTTCTAACTTTAACAATACAGTTAACTTTGTAACGGCTGCTCACCATAATTTCAAGGGTGTCATGACGGGTGACTCTACATTGAATGTAGGTACTATGCCTAATAGCTCGTATGATCTTTACTGTATCAGCTCGGTAACTTACGGTTGTCACGGTGCAAACGATATTGCAGACGTTGCCGGTGACGGAATCAAGTACGGCTTCAGACAGATCGGTGATGCATACCTGAATGTTACGGGGGGGACAATTGCGAGACCTGTATATATGGGTTACAGAAGCAATCTTTTGGGTAACGTCTATGTAAATATTTCAGGTGGTAACATCAACGGTAACTTATACGGCGGTGCGGCAAACGCATCTTCTACAACCTATGCATCTGTTAAGGGAGATGTTGTTTGGGATATAAGCGGCGGTGTCTTCAATGCATCCAACGGAATTTACGGCGGAGGTTATGCGACAGCTTCGTTTGGTCCTTCCGATGAAAACAACGTTGTCGACGGTGACATCTTTGTGGAAGTTTCGGGCGGTAAATTTAACGGTATTCTTTCGCTCGGCGGCTATACGGGTATGCAGTCCGATAACAAGGCGAGCCTCAAGTTTGTGGGAAGTGATTACGTAATTTCTTCCACGGCCAAGATTTTTGCTCACGGAAACGATTCGAGCGATGCTTCGGTAGCTCCCGACAGTTGTTATACACTCGACCTTATTCACATCGGTGATAAGGCTGAGTCCGTTAAGGCGGGCAGCAGCAAGTTCGGTAAAGTGCTTATGCCTTTAGAGGATGGCACGGTGATCTCGCTTTCCAATATCGAATTTGCAAACGGAACTGTTCTCAGTGACTTTATGAAGGGGCAGACACTTACTGTTAACGGAGAGTCTTACACTTACGATGATATTGTTTACTTCGATAAATATACTGAGTATGACAACACTTTCGACTTCTATACCTATCAGTTTGGTACAGAGCAGAAGGTCGAAAAGGTTGATGTATTCAACAAGATGGCTCTCGGCAGATATAACGCAAGATCGGGCGAGATCACACTCACCAACACAAGCAGAGACACAGGCATCCAACAGCATATTTCGGGTGTATCCCTTACACTCAGCGACAGCATCGCGATCAATATGGCAGGTAAGAACATATTGTTTGATAACTACACCGACGTAAAGGTAAAGGTTATCTTCAATGGCGAAGAGTTCCTCTACGAAGCACCTTCAGCACAGGGCGACACAACGTTCCGGTATTCATTTACAAACATTGGTCCTCAGATGATGGGCGACGTAGCATACTTCATGATCTATGCAAAGAATGCAAACGGCGATGAAGTAACATCCGGTATTTTGAATTCCAGCGTAAGAAAGTATGCACTCCAGCAGATGGGCAGCGCAGGTTCGGCAGCAGAATTCAAGACAGTATGTATGGATATTTTGAACTACGGTGCAGCGGCACAGACACATACAAATTACAAGACAGATGCACTTGTAAACACAGGTAGTGATGTCGAGGCATTTAAGGTATATGCATCCGCAGAAGAAGCAGTACCCGCTACAGTAAAGCAGATCGACAGAATCGATGGTCCTGCAGTTTCTGTAAGAGGCGCATCCTTGTACCTTGGAAACAACGTAGAGCTCAGATATTCGTTCACAACAGAAGAGAATCTTGAAGATCTTCACGCAGTAGTAGAGATCGGCGAAGATACAGTATTCACCGTACCTTCGAGCGAGTTCACGGTATCCGATAATATCTTCACGGTAGTAGTAAACGAGCTCAACCCCGCAATGATGAGAGATGCCGTAAAGGTAACCATCATGAAGGGCGAGACTCAGGTAAGCTACAGTGTAACATACTCGGTAGCATCTTACGTATATGACATGGCTGCCGATACAACCACATTGTTGCCCACACTTAAGGCAATGCTCACCTACGGTGATGCAGTGGCTGCATGGCAGGCATAAAGACATAATCAAATAATACAAAACAAAAAAGCTCCCAAAATATTTTTGGGAGCTTTTTTTGATGCCGTTGGGTATACTGAGGGAGGATCAAAGATTAAGCCGATATCGGTTACTTATAATAGTGACAGGTTTGTTGTGGTATACATTTTATTTTACAAACAAAGACAAAACAGTCTTGGGGGTTTGTGAAAAAAATGTGTAAAAAATCACCAAAAAAAGTTCGTATTATAAGTGCAATATGTATAGTGTTTATAATTTGTGTGTATACAAAAAATAAAAAAACATCTTTCCACTTTAATTTTGTGCATATTTTGAGAAATAATAGCTATTTTATAATGCCGTATAGCACTGTATAATAAGGATAGAATCAAATGCGTTTTTCGCATATTTACAGGAGGTCAAGTTATATGATAAAAAGAACTGCTTTTTATTTGACACTTGCAGTGTTAATTATTGTTGCGGCAAGTACGTTTATGTTTGCTGCAGCAACAGATTCACCTTCGGATGAGATCATTTGGGGTGATGGCGAAGGTATGACCTTTGACGGCTTGAGTCTTTACTCTACCGCAAAGGATAATCCGATGACGGAGGTGCCCGTTACATACGAAGCATGGCTGAATTTGCCTGCGGGTTATGCTGAAGATGCGGGGACGATCTTCGGTAACTATAGAAGTGCAGACCTTGGCGGTGTGCGTTTCAGGTTGCGAGTAGACGGCCGTCCTCATATGTATTATACAGGTGAAGGCTCTACCTGCAGTGTAAACTTTTATGACGTAAACGCAGCGCAGGGAAGCTGGGTACATCTTACTGTAGTAGATGACATAGCTGAGGGCGAGATGCGTTGTTACATAGACGGTGAGCTTGTAGAAACCGTTGAGATGTCCGACGCGCAGATATTCTTTAACCGTGACGTAAGCGGTATGCCTATGTGTATCGGCGGCGACTTTATTGCCGGAACAAACAACTTTAAGGGTCAATTACGTTCGGTAGTCATTTACGACGATGTCAGAACGGCTGAAGAGATCTACGAGGATATGTATAATATAGATCTTTCCGACTCCTCTGTTATTGCGGCCTATAACCTCAACGGTATGCAGAACAGCCCCGTAATTCCCGACCTCAAGGGTAATTACGACATGATAAACAACAGAATGACAAGCGACTGGGCACTTCCCGAGGCACTTCCCGAGCTTGAGGATTTTTCGTATTCAATGGCACTTATTGGGGACACGCAGATCGTTTCTGCTTACTATCCCGAGGAGTTCCATCACATAATCGACTGGCTGATTGCAAACAAGGAATCCCATAAGATCGAGCACGTTCTCAATATGGGTGATATGACAAACTTCAATCTTGATTCCGAGTGGGATCTTGTCAGAGATCAGTATTTCCGTTTGAACGGAGAGATCGATTACACGCTTGTAAGGGGCGACCACGACGTACTTGACGACGAGATTGCGGACAACGGCGACGATACTGCAAAGTATGACAGATGGTTCAACGTTCCCGCATACACCGACAGATTTACAAACAGCAGTGATGCCGACTATTACAAGGGTGAAAACGGCAGTATTACAAACTCTTACAGAGCTATTGATATTAAGGGTAACAAGTATCTTATCGTTACGATGGACAAATATCCCTCCGAGGACGTTTTGACCTGGCTCGATGAGGCGATCAAAAAATATCCCGACAGACGCGTCATTATGACGATGCATTGCTTCATTAACGATAAAGGTGAATATCTACCCGCAAGCTCGAATCCCGATAAGATCATCGGTGTTGATCTTTGGGATCGCATCAAGGGCTACAGCAACCTCGAAATGGTTATTTGCGGACACGAGTATGCATACGGCGTAGTATGGTCCAAGGATAAGGGTACAAACGGTAACGTAGTAAACCAGATCCTTGCAAATCCTCAGGGGCCTGATTTTGACCGTGAGGGTGCGACGGGTATGATCGCGATGCTGTACTTCTCCAAGGACGGAACAGACGTTCAGGTTCGTTATTATTCTCCAATAATCGATAAGTATTTTGTAGGAAACAATAACGAAATTACAGACGAAACCTACAGACTTGAATCAAGTGTGTTCAAGATGGCTACAGACGATATGCTTCCTGCAGTTCAGCTCACAGAGTTTAACAAGGTGGAAAAAGTATATGAATCTGCAAAAATCTATTCTTTTGCAGACGTTTCTGACGGTGTAGCTTCTTTCCAGGCTTTTTATGCTTGTGACACGCCTTTCACAAGCGGAAGTGTTACCGTCGAGTATGACGGAGCGATCTTATCTGAGCCTGTAGTAACTTGGACGGTTCAGCCGGAGCACGTAAATGTTGAAGAATATGACGGTAAGCTCATTGTATCGTTTGACGGCTTTGATTGCGGAGCGATCAGTGAAAACGGTAGTTATAATGAAGGCTTGTTTGCGGTGGACTTTACTTCTACCGCTGCCGATGATGCCATTACGTTATTTGATATTACAGACTGCGATCTTGGTTACACAGAAGGGGATACGAAATACGTATTCGAAGACGTGACTATGGAGAGCGCTATTGCCCCCTTGAACACTGTCACTGTTATTTACGACGTAGGTGATGATTTCGAGGAGAAAATGGAAGAAGCGCTCTTTTACGCAAAGTATGTAGATGTAATATTCGAAATGAAAACCGGCTTCACAGCAACCGAATCTATTACGATCGGCGATAACAATACACAATGGATATACCCAATCGCCGTTTGTTCCTACGATGATACGGCGCCCGCAGAGATCAATACAGGTGGATATAACCTTATATTCTTCGGTAACTATTCATTTGACGGTATTAAGATTTCGGGTAACGGAAGCGGTTCTTCAAACTCTCTGTTTTTCCCCAACGGTTCAACAGGCTATTTTGGCGAAAATATAACAGCGGGTGACGGTTTGGCTAACGTTACCGGCGCAGAGATTAGTATTTATTCGGGTGAATATTATTTCGTAGGCGCTCTTATTGACGATACCATCGGTATGAGTGTATACGATCCTGTAATTACGTTTGGCGGTAATGCTGTTGCCGACTGTGTAAGCGGCGGATCCCGACTCAGCGGTGTTGTTTACGGTTGGTCTTCTGTTAGTATAATCGATCAAGCGAGTGTAGTCAGATATGCTTCGGCGTCCGGTTATGCTTCGTACAGCTGTCACGACGGACAGCTTGACGTCGATACCAAGGGAACGATCGGCAGACTTTGTGCTGCAGTAGGTCCGGTAGGATCGAAGGGCTATTCTCCCAGTTATTGGCTGAGTGTATACAATGTAAATTGTACTACCGATGCCGGCATAATGGGTGTAAGATCTATTCTGAAAAACAAAACATCTTATGCTAATTTGGCTATAAGTGTCGAAGGCGGTAAGTATACAAAGGAAAGCTATTTTGGTATGTATGCGGCATCAAACTATTCCGGCGCAAAATTTGAAGGAATGGTTGATGTTTGGATAAAAGACGGCGATTTTGATGCAGCTGTCTACGGCGGCGGTTTCCTCGAGGGTGAAGGGGCTGTAATGGACGCCAGATCAAATTTGGAGATAAGCGGCGGTGATTTTGCGGCAATTGTTTACGGCGGCTCAAAGATGGTAGCTTCAAATACCGTTCATTCCGGTGAAATTATTGTAGACGTCATAAACTCCGCAGTCGTTAATAAGGGCCTCTACGGTGGCTCAAATATACTTGAAGCAACAGCATCTCATACCGGAACCTCAAATGTGTATATTACTGACGGTACGGTCAATTCAATTCTGTTTGCGGGCTCGCTCGTAAATGCAGTCGGTGCGAAGAATGAAGGCGATTCTTCGCTTACCATCTACAAGGGTACAATGGGAGGCAGAACTTTTGGAGGCGCTTGTCTTTCAAAAGCATCTACCTTAAACGAAGGTAACAGCACACTTACAATATATGGCGGAAACACCTTTACAACAGAAGTTATCGGTGGTGTAAGATTCGATAAAGCCGGAACAGGATATGCGCTGAACGATGGCAACGGAAGCTTGAGCACAGGTAACGTAGAAGTATTTATCCTTGATTACGATGCAGACGATAACCCCGCTGTCGTTACGTTTAACGGTCCGTTCTACGGCTCATTCTTCGGTATTACGGCGGCGGAATATTCCGAGATGACGGGTGATACATATTGTGTAATAGACGGAGCTGTATTTAACGGCGTTGCTTCTGCAGGACCGAGACTCCAGGCGCCCTATCAGAAGCATTCGGGCAAAATTGAAACCACGGTAAACAATATTACGGCACCAAAAGGATTTAGCGGCGGTGCAACAATAAACGTTAAGACAGCTGTCATGACAGGTGATACACTGTTAGATGTCGGTGACGGAACAGAAGAGTTTAACGTTAGCGGTTTGCTGGTGGGCGGTAGTACATTAGCTACGGCAAACGTTAAGGTACAGGGCGATTCGTCTTTGACGCTTAATGAAAACGTAACCGTGAAGAGCGGAGCAATAATGGTCGGCGGTAACAATGTCGGTGCAAATGCTTTTGCTATAACGGGCGCGGCTACCGAATGGGGCTTCTACGGAAGCTCGGAGCTTGTTGTTGACGGTGCGACAGTCGAATCGGGAGCATTCCTGATCGGCGGTGCGTATGTAAACGGAACTCCTGCATCCAAATCTGTTGTCGATTGGGAAAAATATCCCGTAAACGGTGGCGTTGCGGGATCGAAATCCACAACTAAGCTTACTGTAAATAGTGGTACTGTAAGCGGTCCCAATATTTATGCAGGCTCTTATCTCCTTGGCGGCGGTCAGGATCACGGTACTGTTATGTTGACTGTAAACGGCGGTAAGGTCATTATGACTGCTGCCGGTATATACAATTACGGCACTTCGAACGTAACCAAAGCACTCTATCCTGCAACCTATTATTCCGATAATACAAAAGCATTGAATTGTAACTATGTTCTTTCGCTTAACTACGGTGAATTTGATTTCCCGCGCAGCGGAACATCTACTTATTCTACAATAGGTATTTGCGGCGGTATGTCTACGTATTCGGGTGCAGTTACCGGTGATACAACATTGAACCTCAGTGTTGATACTGCAGCATCTAAGGACTTTACCTACAGACCTGCAAATATTGTAGGCGGACACCTCAGCTTTGCGGGTGTGATGACAGGTGATTCTCACCTCAACGTTTCAGGAGTTGGTACTCTCAACTCATCCGGTATAGTTTCGGGTGGTTGTGCAAGTAACTCTTCCGACATAGCCGATGTTGCCGGCGACGGAATCATGTTCGGCTTTAAGCAAATAGGCGACGTTTATTTCAATTTCTCCGGAACGAAGCTTGTTAAGAAAACATACGTTTCGGGTTATAGAAGCAACGTTGACGGTAACGTATACATCGATATTTCGGGCGGTACTATCAGCGGCGAGCTCTGCGGTACTGCAGGTGATGCGAAGGCAACAAACTACTCATCGGTAACAGGTGACGTTGTATGGAATATAAGCGGCGGTACGTTTAATGCCAATGTACTGTGTGGCGGTTACGCGGCAGACGGTTATTCTCCCGCAACAGAATATGACGTGATCGGCGGAAATATCTACGTTGAGATCACAGGCGGTTATTTCAACGGTTTGTTCTCGCTCGGCGGTCTTAACGGTGTTAAGGCTGCAAACAGAGCAAGCATCAAGTTTGTCGGAAACAATTACAATATTGCTTCGTCAGCAAGCTTTATCGGTCACGGCAACGGAACAGACTCCTTCTCTGTAGCTGCAGACTCGGCTTACATTCTCGATCTTTTGCACTGTGACATAGCCAACGAGATCACAGGCGTTTCATCAAAGTTCGGAACTGTTATTAAGCCGATCGAAGACGGTGCAACAATAAAGCTTTCCAACTATAATATTGCAAACGGTACAAAATTCACTGACTTTATGAAGGGTCAGACCTTAACGGTGAACGATAATACTTTTGCTTACGATGATTTTGTCAAATTTAATGATTATACCGAATATGACAACTTGTTGGATTTCTACACATATCAGTTTGGCGAAGTAATGACGATTGAAGAGCTTGACGTAATAAACAAGATCAGAATAGGTGTCGGTGACACAATGTCGAGCGAGATCACCCTCACCAACACCAGCAGAGACACAGGCCTCCAAAATCATATTTCGGGTACATCTCTTACACTCAGCGACAGCATCGCAATCAATATGGCAGGTAAGAACACATTGTTTGATTACTACACCGACGTAAAGGTAAAGGTTATCTTCAATGGCGAAGAGTACCTCTATGAAGCACCCACAACACAGGGCGACACAACGTTCCAGTATTCGTTTACAAACGTAGGTCCTCAGATGATGGGCGACGTAGCATACTTCA
>JAFSAM010000041.1 GCA_017441005.1 Clostridia bacterium
ACCACGGGAACCCCCAAACCTCGACAAGCTCGGTTCGGGGAACCCCTACCACGGGAACCCCCAAACCTCGACAAGCTCGGTTCGGGGAACCCCTACCACGGGAACCCCCAAACCTCGACAAGCTCGGTTCGGGGAACCCCTACCACGTGAATTCCCAAAACTTACTCCGTGTTTTTCGGGATACAAAAAAGGACGGTAACCAATTAGGTCACTGTCCTTTTTTATCGTACAATTATCAATTGCTCAGGCGTTTGGCTAAGTCAACAAGAATTTTCAAATTTTCCTCTGACAAATAACGTGATAACTCATACAATTCCCGAACAAGCTGAGGGTCGTTGATGCTGTCGTCAAAGAACTCTTTGGGCGTTACACCGAGATATTCACAGATATAAAGGAACTCCCCCATCGAAGGCATTGATTTCCCGGAGGAAATACTCTGTATATAGCTTTTGCTATGCCCCAAATCTGTACTCATTCTGTATTCTGAAACATTCTTTTTCGTTCTCAAAACAGAAATACGGTCACTTATAAACTTTGGTTCCATCGTTAACACCTCGCTTTTTATTATTTTATAATAATTTAAGCGGTGATATTCACGATAAAACTACCGATTATAGTTGATTATTACTAATTATAGCGGTATAATATGATGTGAGATTAAAACTATAATCGGTAATAGGTGGTAAAAATTAATGTTAGAGATTTATACAGTTACATTTTTCGGACACAGACAAATAGATAATATAATAAAAGTAGAGACACTTTTGGAGAAACAGATCAGAAAACTGATTGACGAAAAAGAGTATGTGGACTTTTTGGTTGGACGCAACGGGGATTTTGACCAATGCGTGTCTTCATCGGTGCTTCGTGTACGAAAAAATCATAGAGACGATAACAGCGCCCTCATTTTGATTCTTCCCTACACCACCGCAGAATATATGAATAACAAAGAATCGTTCCACTCGTATTATACCGATGTAGAAATATCACGTGACGCATCCGGCGTACCTCCCAAAACTGCCATTCAAATCCGTAATCGCGAAATGGTCGACCGTGCCGATCTGATCATCTGCTACATTGAACATGAAAAAGGCGGTGCATGGCAGTCTGTACATTATGCAATGAGACAAGGCAAAAAAATCATAAATCTTGCTAAAGACTGATAAGAAATGATTTTTATCCATTAACGAAAATGAACCATACCCACCGGCGAACTTTACCGGTGGTTTTTTTACCCAAACAAAAAAACCGCATCAGAGGATGCGGTTTTACGTATCATATAAAAAACGTTACGTCTTTTTTTGATGCGACTTTAATGACTACGTCGCCAAAGTCCTTGAGTGCACGGGAGGTTATGTTCAAAGCGATGTCGGGATCGTTGTTTTCCTCGCTCAGATGACCGAGCATAAAGTTTTTCGTGCCCCGTTCCGCAAGATACCTTGCAAAGGCGGCGCAGTCGTAATTTGAAAGATGCCCCATATTCGACCTGATGCGGTCTTTAAGCGGTGGCGGATACGAGCCGCACTCCAACTTTTTTTCGTCATAGTTGGATTCAAGCACAACGCTTCGGCAGCTTGTGAGAGCCTCGACCGCCGCCTTGTGTATGTAGCCCATGTCGGTGGCAATGCCGAATTTATCGTCTTCTGTTTCAAAGGTGTATCCCACGCAGGCACAGCTGTCGTGCGAGGTAAAAAACGATGTGACTTTTATTCCCCCGACGTCGCACGAATAGCCGACGTCATGCGCGACTACGTTGTGTGTTTGCGGATATTTTGACAAATATTCGTTTGCCGAGGGGGCGGGCATGTGTATGGGAGCCGTACATTTTTTCGACAGTACGGCAAGGCCTTTGACGTGGTCGATGTGCTCGTGGGTGACGAAAATAGCTTTGATGTTTGAAATGTCGGTGCCGATCAGATGAAGCTTATCGCAGATGCCTTTTGCCGAAATACCGGCATCGATAAGCATTTCCGTCGAGCCGCATTTAATATAGTAGGCGTTTCCGCTTGAGCTTGCCGCGAGTGCGGTTATGCTGAACGTTTTTTTCATTATAATTTACCGTAGTAAAAGGGACGTCCAAATATTTTGGAAATCCCCTTTTTGAGCTTTCTTAAAATTTAAGCAAGACTGCTGAAGAATACAAGGACGATCGCATCGAGAAGCAGGGTGAATATAAATGGAATGAGATATAAAAGCACCTTTTTTGCCTTTTTTCTGCTCGTGATCAGATCTGTGATAAATTTTTCTTTTTCTTCGTCGGTCATTTCATCGTTGAGCTGTTCTTTGGTCGGAACGTCGTTTGACAGTCCCCTGTTCCATATAATAAACAGTATTGAAAGAATGCCGGTAATCACAATATAGCTGTAAACCGTTATTTCAAGAATAAGAGGGTTTTCGTAGCGTTCGCCGAGATTGACAAGGATTCTATAAACGCTGAACACCAAAATGAAGTTTATAAAAACCTTAAGCAAAAGCTTTTTGTCGAGCTTTGCAAAGGCAGACCTTGTGATCGACTCGACCTTTTCTTTTGTGGGATTTTTCTTTTTTCTTTTAGACATATTAAATAACCTTTACGGCGCCGTCGTTTCTTACTCTGAGTGCTACGCAGTTGCCCTTGCCGAATACCTTTTCGATTTCTGTTTTGTATGTTTCAGACATATCAGCGGGAACGAATGCCTGAATGGTGCCTGCAAAGCCGCCGCCGTGTACGCGCCAAGCCGCCTTTTTGCCAAGCAACACCTGCTCGGAAACGGCGAGTGCGAGCGAAAGTCCCTGCTCTTCGACGTTCTTTACGGTGTAAACGTTCTGCAAGAAGCGGAAGCTTGACATACCCGATGCGATGACGTTTTCGAAGAATGTATCGAGGTCTTCTTTTTCGAGCGCTTCGACCTGTTTTGATACTCTTTCGTTCTCGTTGAGATAGTGGATGGAACGTAAGATGGCTCTGTCGCCCGCCTTTTCGCGGAGCATCGCGGAATTATCGATGATGTCGGAATACTTGACGTCACGGAGAACCTCGTGTCCCAAAAGCTTTGCGACCGTTTTCATTTCTGTGGGGACGGACGAGTAGTCATCGTTGAGGTCGGCGTGGTTGCCGCCCGTGTTTACGATGTAGAGGTAGTAGCCGTATTTGTTGAGGTCGAAGTCGATCTTCTTGATTATGGGATTTTTCGTGTCGGCAAAATCAATGTTGATAAAGCCGCCGACAGCACAAGCCATCTGGTCCATAAGACCGCTCTTCTTGCCGAAGTGCACGTTTTCCGCAAACTGTGCGATCTTCGCGATCTCGACGTTGTCGACCCTTCCTCCGTTGTAGAGGTGGTTGAGTATGTTGCCGATCATTACCTCGAATGCCGCTGAAGACGAAAGTCCCGAGCCCTTGAAAACGTTGCTTGTGGTGAATGCGTCAAAGCCGCCGATGCTGTAACCGTTCCGGTTGAAGCCGTCGCACATACCCGTGATGAGTGCATAAGACGAGAAATAGTTTGCTTCTTTCGGCAAAACGTCGTTTACGTTTATCACGTCAACTTTATCAAAGCCCTCGCTCTTAACGCTGATGATGCCGTCGTCTCTCTTTGTTACAATGGCGATGACGTCGAGGTTGATCGCCGCGGCAATTACCTTGCCGTTGTTGTGGTCGGTGTGGTTACCTGAGATCTCGCTTCTGCCCGAAACGGAGAATATTTCGACGTCGCGTTCGGTCTTGCCGTACTGCTTGACGTAGTTGTCGATCGTTTTGAGGTATCTATCGGTCTGCATTCCGATTGCATCCTCTCCGTAAAGGGATGCAAGTCTGTCATTGAGTTTACCTTCTGCAATGTAAGCCTTTAACGAGGAAATGTTCATAAAAAGTCCTTTCTTTTAAAACGAGTTTATGGCAGACATCATTCGAATTTTGCCAGCTCGTTTAACGTGAATTTATATAGATCGGTTGCCATAACGGCTAAATTATTGGTTGCGGTTTTGTCGAGCACAAGGGGAAAGTCGGGCGGATACCGTGTCTGGATGTAGTAGTTGTTGAGCGCGATGCACTCGTCGATCCAGTCGAAAAAGCCGGGGTTTACCTTTGCGGCGGTTTTTGCTAAGAAGATTATGTTGTGACCGTCGGGGGCATAGCCCTTTTGCGCAAGCATAAAAGCTTTTAAGGCTTTTTCGATTGCCTGATGAGAGTGGAATGCCGACAGAAGAAGCGTGTGCTTGTTTCTTTTAAGCAGGTTTGCTGCTCTTAAGTCATTTTCGGCATAAACCATCCATTCGGTGTAGCTTTTGCTGTCGCGTGATTTACGCCTTGCCAAAGTATAAGCACCCCTTTCTCACAATACGGGAAGCGAAGCTTTCGCTTTGGCATATAAGTGTGCTCCATTCTTCGGGAGTGTACAGGAAAAGGTCAAACGGAATGTCGCTGTCGATCTCAAGATAAGCTTTTTTGATCCAAGCATTTTTGTCATCGGTATTAGCGACGACGCAAATGTCGGTGTCGGTAACGGAATTATCGTTTTGGCTTCGCTTCACGCCGAAAACGGTGATCGACTCAACGTCAAATATCCTTTTGATCTCTTCGCATATAAAACTGATCTCTTTTGAATCGCAAATGCTGTTGTTCATACGGATCCCTCCTAAACGAACATAACTATACTTATACAGTATACCATACCAAATAACAATTGTAAAGCCGATTTGTTGCAGGATTGCAAACTTTTTAAAAAAAGCACACTTCTCCGATCAGCAAAACGGCGAGCACCAAGCCTCTCCCCCCCGGGTAGCGAAGCGGCGGCGAGGGAGTGAATGACAGTCCGGTGGACTGGAAAAAGGGTTCCCCGAAACGCACGAAGTAAGTTTTGGGGGTTCCTGTATGAGCCGAGCCTGCCCTCCGCCTCAGCGAGAAAGGTGTCGGCGGAGCCGACGGAGAGGGATGTTGCCGAGACGGATGAGGTCGTCTCCAAACGAATGTAACTTCTACTTCCATCTGACGAGGCGGCGAAGCGGCACGCACCAAAGCCCCTTCTTTGGGAGGGGTGTCTTGCGAAGCAAGACGGGGTGGGGCTGAAAGAAAAGTAACTACACGATAAGCCCCCTTCCGTCAGCCTGCGGCTGCCACCTCCCCCAATGGGGAGGCTAATAACTCCGAGTAGCGAAGCGGAAGAATTCTAACCAAAAGCCCTTTCCTGAGGGTAGCGAAGCGGCACGAGCGGAATGAATGCCGCTTCGGGGAAGCGGCAGAACGCGAGTGTGACCGAGCCGCAGCGAGAGGGTGGCTCGCGTAGCGAGACGGGATGAGAGATTTACTTTACCGTTTGGCATTTTCTCTCCCTCCGTCTCGCCGCCAAAGAAAGAGAAATAATCCGATTTGTACAGCGGCGATCCACCTCCCTCGTCAGATGGAGGTCTCATTGGTGCTTTATTTACAAAAAAGCTGTTGCGAAATGCAACAGCCAATAATCACATAAACAGTTCATTGACGTCAACGCCGAACACCTTTGCGATTGCAAACAGCTCGACATCGGTTACCGTCCTCGATTGATCCTCAATACGCGACACCGAGCCGCGACAAACGTAAACACCCTGCAATTCAAGCTTGTTCGAAAGAGCTTGTTGACTCATTTTGGATTTAATTCTCAATTTTTTGACGTTACCGCCAATTAAGTTTTTCTTTTCACCATCAATTATGCGAGCCATAGTAATCTCCTATCACAGCGATTGTCTTGACATAAGACAATAATTATGATATACTACCCGCAACAAAACTATGTCCTATGATAAGACAAAATGGTGATTTGGAGATAAAAATATGAGTGATATTGGAATAATAAAAGAAGTAGATAACCTTGGGCGACTGTGTATTCCAAAGGAAATGCGACAGCTTTTCAAGCTCGAAAAAGAAGTTGAGCTCGTTGTAACCGAAAAGGAATATTATTAAAAAATCCCGGTTACGTTTTAGTAAAAAAGAATACAAATATAAATTGACTCTCTTGAGCATTTGATTGGCACACACCAAAGCCCCTTCTCTGGGTAGCGAAGCGGCACGCACCAAGCCTCTCCCTCCGGGAGAGGTGTCGGCGGAGCCGACGGAGAGGGATGTTGCCGAGACGGATAAGGTCGTTTCTAAAGCGAAAAGGTAAAGTATTTCTCTCCCTCCGTCTCGCCGCTGCTTCGCTCCCTCGTCAGATGGAGGTCTCATTGGTGCTTTATTTACAAAAAAGCTGTTGCGAAATGCAACAGCTTTTTAAAATTATTCTTCGGTATAAGCCTTGATCTTGAGCTCTTCGAGAGCCTTTGCCTCGGGGTAGTTGGGGCATTCTGTCATAAGCTCGGTTGCGTTCTGCACTTTGGGGAACGCGATAACGTTTCTGATATCGTCGAGACCGAGCAAGAGTGTGCAGAGTCTGTCAAAGCCGAACGCCAAACCGCCGTGAGGAGGTGTGCCGTACTTGAACGCCTCGAGCAAGAAGCCGAACTTTTCCTCTGCCTCTTCCTTTGTAAGTCCGAGCACGTTGAACATCTTCCACTGGATCTCGGGGTTATGGATTCTGATAGAGCCGCCGCCCGCCTCCATACCGTTGATTACCATATCGTAAGCCTTCGCTCTGACCTTGGAAGGATCTGTGTCCATAAGGGGCAGGTCCTCATCCATAGGCGAGGTGAAGGGGTGATGCTTTGCGTAGTATCTGCCTTCCTCTTCGTCATACTCGAACAAGGGGAATTCTGTTACCCAGAGGAGCTTGAAGTCCATAGGATCGCAGAGACCCATTTTCTTTGCGACCTCGCAACGGAGTGCGCCGAGAGAGTCGAACACGACGTTGTCCTTATCGGCAACGATGCAGAGGAGGTCGCCCTTTTCGAAGCCCATAGCCTCGTAGATAGCCTTATTTTCATCCTCGGTCAAGAACTTAGCGTAAGACGAAGATATCTCGCCCTCGGTGTTCTTTGCCCAAGCGAGGCCCTTTGCGCGGTACGTCTTAACGAACTCGCCGAGAGCATCGATCTCCTTACGGCTGAACTTTGCGCCGCCCTTAACGTTGATGGCTCTGATGCTGCCGCCCATTTCGATGGCGCCCTTGAACACTCTGAACTCGGTGTTCTTAACAATATCGGTGATATTCTTAAGCTCAAAGCCAAAGCGGAGGTCGGGTTTATCCGAGCCGAATCTGTCCATAGCCTCGGCATAAGTCATTCTCTGAATTGGAGTTTCGATATCCTTTCCGAGGAAGTCCTTGAAAACTCTCTTGAGGAATCCCTCGTTGATCGCCATAACGTCATCCTCGGTAACGAACGACATTTCGAGGTCGATCTGTGTAAACTCGGGCTGTCTGTCTGCTCTGAGGTCCTCGTCTCTGTAGCATCTTGCGAGCTGAACGTATCTGTCGAAGCCGGAGAGCATCAAGATCTGCTTATAGAGCTGGGGTGACTGGGGGAGTGCATAGAACTTGCCGGGGTGAACACGGCTGGGAACGAGGTAGTCTCTTGCACCCTCGGGGGTAGGCTTGATGAGGTTAGGCGTTTCGATCTCGACGAAGCCGTTTTCCGCATAGTAGTCGCGAACGATCTTCGCGATCTTGCTTCTCATCAGGATATTGTTCATCATATCGGGACGGCGGAGGTCGAGGTAACGGTGCTTAAGACGGAGCTCGGTCTTTACGTTACTGTTTTCCACGATCTCGAAGGGGGGAGTCTGGGAAGCCGAGAGGATCTTGAGCTCCTTAACGAAGATCTCGATCTCGCCTGTCGCTCTGTCCTTGTTGATTGCTCCCTCTTCTCTTGCTCTTACCGTACCTTTAGCGCAGAGAACGTACTCGGAACGGACGGTAAACGCCTTTTCGAATGCCTCTTTATTGCTGTCACTGTCAAAAGCGAGCTGAACGATACCCGTTCTGTCGCGGAGGTCGATGAAGATGAGCTTGCCGAGGTCTCTCTGCTTCTGAGCCCAACCCATAACGCAGACCTCGTTTCCGATATCCGCCTTTGTGAACTCTCCGCAGTATTTTGTTCTTTTATCTGTTTTTGCAAGTAATTCTGCCATAATATTCATCTCTCTTTCTGATATGATCACTCTGCACCCAGCAACGATATGAGCGAGTCGATGTCGTCAAGTGCTATTTCGGTCTGCTGACTGTTGTCCATATTTTTAAGCTGTGCTTTATTGTTTTCGAGCTCGGAGTCGCCGATGATGAGCGTATATTTTGCGTTCTTCTTGTCGGCATACTTCATCTGGGCTTTAAGCGATCTGCCCACGAGGTCGGTCTCGGCATAAAGACCGTGGTTTCTGAGCTTTGCCACAACGCCCATAGCGTATTTAGCGGCATTCTTACCCATACTTGCGATATAGAGGGCGGGTCTGTTTTCGCTTTCGATGTTAACGCCCGATTTTTCCATAGCGAGGATAAGTCTTGTGATACCTGCGGCAAAGCCGATGCCCGAAAGGGCGGGTCCGCCGAGGTCCTTGATCAGTCCGTCGTATCTGCCGCCGCCGAGGATGGTGCTCTGCGCGCCGATGTCGGGGGCGATGAACTCATAAACCGTTCTTGTGTAGTAGTCAAGACCTCTTACGATGTGCGTATCGATCTCGTATTCGATGCCCATTTCCTTTAAGTAGCCTTCAAGCTCGTCCATGTGCTGCTTGCAGTCGGGGCAAAGATGGTCGATGGTTTTAGGCGCATTCTTTGCAATTCCTGAGCAAATGGGGCTCTTGCAGTCGAGTATACGAAGGGGATTTGTCTCAAGCCTTCCCTTGCAGGTGTCGCAAAGCTCTGCGGAATTTTCCGCGAAGTAGTCCTTGAGAGCCTGTCTGTATGCGGGTCTGCATTCGGGGCAGCCGATCGAATTTATGTGCAATTTTGTATTCTTGATCCCAAGCTCTTTGATGAGATAGTAAGCGAGGGCGATGATCTCGGCATCTGCGGCTGCATCGGAAGCACCGAAGAGCTCAACGCCGAACTGGAAGAACTCGCGGCTTCTGCCCGCCTGCGGCTTCTCGTATCTGAAGCAGTTTATGAGATAGTAGAGCTTCAGGGGCATAGTATCGGAGCACATACCGTTTTCGATAAGCGTTCTTGCGACCGAGGCGGTACCCTCGGGACGGAGAGTCAGGCTTCTGCCCTCTCTGTCAGTGAAGGTGTACATTTCCTTTTGAACGACGTCGGTCGAATCGCCGACACCTCTGTGAAACAGCTCGGTCGACTCAAAGGAGGGGAATCGGATCTCCGAAAATCCGAACTTCGCCGCAACCTCTCTTGCCTTAGCCTCGATAAACTGCCAGGTCGCAACCTCTTTCGGCAGTATATCCATTGTACCTCTGGGTTTCTGTATCATTGTAATTATCTCCGTTAATCTTGATTATTTTCTTACGTCGTCGAGGAACAGACCCTTGTAGCCGTGTTCATATACCCAGCGGCAGGGCTCAAGCACTCTTTCGGCGAAGTCGGGCTCATAGAGTGTGCAATCGGGATAGAAATATTCCTCGTGCATCATAAGCTCGATGAAGCCGGAACGTGTCTTTTTGGTGTTCATAACGTTAAGCAGGTCGATGCACTCTTTCGCCGTATGCAGGTTCAGAACTCTGTCGATCTTGCAATAAAGGATGTCAAGCTCGGTGTCGTACCAAAAGTCTCTCTGGGACAGATAGTCGGTGAGATCTTTGGGGTAGAAATATGAAACCACGGGACGTCCGCCTTCAAGCACAAAGTAACCTGCAAGGCTCTTTATTCCGAGGTCTCTTACCGCCTTTGTGCCCTCGTAGGTAACGGCACCCCAGTGTACGGTGGTCTCCTTGGAAAGTGTTTCTTCGCCCGCGAAACGAACGATCTCCTCCATGACCTTCTTGCAGTCGCCGTAGATCCTGTCATAGTCGGTGTCTATATAGGGCTTATCGGGCTGGTCAGCCTTCGCGTGGAAGTTGAGCTTTAACCAGTCGGAGTTTGCCTGCCACTCTGCCTTAAACTTGTCGGTCATCATAGAGAGGTTGAAGTACTCTCTCGTTTCTGTGAAATATTTATGCTCTGCCGGCATTTCGTAGTAGATATTGAGGTGTACGCAGGCACCGTAGAGATCGTGCGCCTTTTTGTATACCGCAAGATAGGGGTTGTCGAAGATGGACTTGTACTTGTCCTTGTTCTTGTTTATATCGTAAAGGAATATTATGTTATCGTCGCTGGAAAGACGGTAGTAGCCGATATGTTTTTTAAGAGTGAAAACAGAAATTTCATCGCGTGTGCTGCTTCCCTCGGCAACGAGGACTGTTTTTTCGCCGTCGATGCAGACCTCTGCTGTGTAAAAGCCGTTTTTCAGTACGGCGTCGACACCGTTTATCTTTACGGGACTGTCCGACTCGACCTTGGCTTCTATGTAGAGCTTGCCGTCGCGTAACGTGCCGTCATATTCGTTTAGTACGTCACCGTCGATGGGAAAAACAAAGTGTGTTTTCTTGTCCCAGTCAATATATTTTCTCATACTTTTTTGCTCCTTTTACCATATGAAATTTTACATAATAGCATAAGTAAATTATATTATACTATATATCCGTGCAATTTTCAATAAGTTTGGTAAAAAAAGTCACCTCGGGTGGATTATGCAAAATAATCGTTTGTTTTTCCTTGCACTTTATTGCAAAACGTGGTACAATTATACAGTCGATAAAACAAATGATCGAGGTGTTTGGTTATGACGAATAACGAAGATATGCTTTATGAAGAAAGGGTAGACGGTGAGGTCAGATTCGAGGGTAAGATAATAAACGTCTTCACCGACAGAGTGAGGCTTGCAAACGGCAAGATAGATTACCGTGAGGTCATAAGAAAGAACGGCGGCGTGTGCGTTGTTCCCGTTACCGAAGAGGGCGAGATCGTGTTTGTAAATCAGTACAGATACGCTTACGGCAAGGTGGTAAGGGAGGTGCCTGCGGGCAAGATGGAAAAGGACGAGGATCCCTTGCTTTGCGGACTCCGCGAGCTGTCCGAGGAAACGGGTTATACCGCAAAGAACGTTGTTCCGCTCGGCGTTTTCTACCCCTCCCCCGGTATTATGGACGAGGTTTTGTATATGTACTATGCGACCGATCTTACTTTAGGCGAGACCCATCCCGATGAGGACGAGTTTGTGACGGTCGAGAGGATACCGTTTGAAAAGGCTGTCGATATGGTGCTCGGCGGCGAGATAGTTGACGGCAAGACGCAGACGGCGATACTTAAAGCGTGGTTATTGAAGCAGAAAGGTGTGCTTTGATATGTCGATTATGACAAAAGAAAGTGTGTTTTCGCTTATTCAGCCGAGATATAAATACAGCTCAAAACACGATTACGGTAAGTTACTTGCTTTGTGCGGCAGCGCATTTTACAGAGGAGCTGCGTTTTTGAGCTGCGGAGGTGCACTCAGATGCGGTGCAGGTATTGTCACTTTGGCATCGACCGAAAAGGTTATAGCATCTGTCAGCGCAAATGCGCCCGAATGCACGTTTTTGCCGTTGAAGGAAAGCGAAAACGGTACTGTTGCAGCCGAAAACAGCCGACTTGTTATTAAGACGGCGGGTAAATACACGGCAATGCTGGTGGGGTGCGGACTTTATATCGATGCGGATACGCGTGCGCTTGTGAAAACCGTAATTCCCGAAGTCGATACACAGCTTGTGATCGATGCCGACGGGCTGAATATTCTGTCCGAATGCCCCGAGCTTTTGAAAAATGCGAAACGACCGCCCGTGATTACTCCCCATTTCGGAGAAATGGCAAGGCTGTGCGGTACGGACAGGCGTGAAATTGAAAAAGATCCGCTTGAATTTGCAAAAAAATTTGCCGAAGAATATAACTGCATCGTTGTATTGAAATCGGCAGTAACTTATATAGCAACGCCCGACGGCAGAATTGCCGTAAACAGAGAAAACGGCAACCCCGGACTCAGCAGAGGCGGAAGCGGTGACGTACTTGCGGGTATGATTGCCTCTTTCTGCGCACAGAAAATGACTCCGTTTGATGCGGCAAAGTGCGGTGTTTTCCTTCATGGTTATACCGCAGACAAAACGGCCGAGCGATTGTCTGTTCAGGGAATGCTCCCGAGCGATCTTTTGACCGATCTTTCTTCCGTTTTTAAAGATTAGATTTAATTAAGTTTTAAAGATTAGATTTAATAAAATACGCCTCTGCGCAGAGACTGCTCTCAAGCGCCGAGGCTTTTTGTATGGCGAAGATGGCGAGTTAAATGCGTCTATACAAAAAATCCCCCGAATATGAGGATTTGTCCTCATATTTTCGGGGGATTTCTGTCATTCTTTTGCTATTTCGTCAAGCCTCTTGCACACCTCGTCTGCCCTGAGCTTATCCTCGGCATAAGCCTTGCGGAGAAGCTCGCCCGGCAGATATCCGTCATATTTTTCAAAAACGGGCATTTCGGTAGCACCCACGAGCGAATACGTGTCGATCCCGTACATTTTCGCCTTCTCGTCGAGCATGGTGATAAATCCCTTCGGGTCGTCGCTTTCCATCTTGAACATAATGTAATACGTCTCGGATGCAATGTTGCCTACTTTATATTCGGCACTGTTTTGAGAAATGTACTTGCGCAGTGTGCGCATCGAACGAGTACCGAGCCACGGGAACAGACACCAGGTATATCCGCCCAGCGAAACGAGCGAATTTTTGAGCATACCGGTATTTCTTGCAACCGAACGCGCCGACTGCAGTCTGCATACCGCATTTTGCTTGAGGTATGGGTAAACCGTGTCCTCCTCCAGCACCCGCTTCATTCTTTCGAGGATTCGGGTGTGTATCTCACCGTAATCGCCCGGCCACGATACCTCCATTTTGCCCTTCACGTACTTGACGTAAACAAGCCTTCGGGGAATATCGAGCTCCTCTACTTCCCAAACCTTGCCCGCCAGAGCAAACCTGTCGCCGACGGGGGGCGGTGACGTGATCGTGCCGATCTCGTCCGACTCGCATCTGACCGTAAAGTCCTCGCTATCCTTGAATACGGCGTAAAACTTAAAGCTGTTGGTCAGCTTCTCTCCCTCGAGTCCGACTATAAGACCCTTTTCCTCGGTCTGCTGAATATATCCGTTTTTGATCATCGAAACGAGAAGAATTTTGTAATCCTCGCGTGATATTCCGTAAAACGGCGGTAGGTCAAGCACCCTGTCGGCAAGAGCCTTTGGTGTCAGCTCGCCCGATGCATTGAGTATCGATAGGGTCTGCTGAAAAAGAAGGCTGAACGGCATTTTTTTCACCCTCGGCGGTTCGATCCATCTTTCCTCGATATAGAGCTGAACGATTGCGATCGCCTTGATCAGCTCCCATGGGATAAGCTGCGGCAGAGGTGCGTTGGGTAACGGATTTTCTTCGCGGAAGACCATCATCATTTCGGGGGGCGCATCCCGTCTTCCCGATCGGCCGAGTCTCTGCAGGAAGCCCGAAACGGAGTTCGGCGAGTTGTTTTGAACGATCCTCTCCAGCTTGCCTATATCTATGCCGAGCTCAAGCGTTACCGTAGCGCAAGTAACCGTGTGCGTACCGTCATCCTTCAGCTTTGCCTCCGCTTCCTCGCGCAGCGATGCCGAGAGATTGCCGTGGTGAATGGTGAAAACGTCCTCTTCTTTTTTTGCGTCGGCTATCTGACGCAGTGTTGCCGTGACGTATTCGGTCTCTTCACGTGAGTTTGAAAATACTATGCATTTTTTATTTTTCGTGCAGTTATAAACGTATTCGTATCCGGGGTCAAATAATGCCTTTCCGTCGGTGTTCTCTGTTGCCGGAACGGCTTGGTTTTCGTTTTGGTTCTGGATATAAAAATGCTCCATACCAAGCTTCCAACGAAGCTTTTCGGAAGGAAGCTCGGGCATTTCCGTATCCCTTCCGCTGCCGGTGCCCAACCAATCGGCGGCAATTTTTGCATCGCCCACGGTTGCCGAAAGGCCGATCCTTCGGGGGCTGTTGCAAATAAGCCTTTGCAAGCGTGAAAGCTGACAGATGATCTGATTGCCTCTGTCCGTTCCTGTGAGCGTGTGTATTTCGTCGATGATGATATATCGCAGGTCGTGGAAAATCCTTACTATGTCATTGGAGCGGTTCATAAGCATACTTTCAAGCGATTCGGGGGTGATCTGCAGTATACCGCCGGGGTTTTTTAAGGCTTTTGTTTTATGTGAAGCGGACACGTCGCCGTGCCAGTGAAAAACGGGTATTCCCGACAGATCGAGAAGCTCGTCCATACGGTTGAACTGATCGTTTATCAGGCTTTTCAGGGGTGAAATATAAAGCACACCGAACGATGTTGGCGGATCTTCTGAGAGCTCGGTGAGGATCGGGAAAAATACAGCCTCGGTTTTACCCGATGCCGTCGACGATGTAAGCAACAAATTGTTGTCTGTATCAAATATAACGCGTGCCGCCTCAAGCTGAACAGGGCGCAGCTCCTCCCATCCGTTTTTATAAATAAAATCCTGAATAAAAGGGGCGTATCTTTCGAAAATATTGCTCATCAAATCTCACCTCCCTGCTATTATAACATAAAACCTGACTCCGTGCCAACAGTTTTGAAAAAATTACTGCACAGAGAGAAAAAAACAAACAGCACTTCAAAATGAAGTGCTGTTTGTGGTGCTCCATCGGAGAGTCGAACTCCGGACACCTTGATTAAAAGTCAAGTGCTCTACCTTCTGAGCTAATGGGGCAAAATATAAAGCCTGTAAATCAAGCCTAAATATGATATCACATAAAAAATTTTTTGTCAATACCTTTTTGTAATTTTTGTGAGTTTAATTCTGTATTTTTTATGGAATAATAACAAAAAACTCAGCGAGGTTTATATATGTACACGATTTTCTTCAGAACGGTCATAACTTACTTGCTCCTGATAGGAGCTATGCGTCTTATGGGAAAGAGGCAGCTCGGTGATCTTGAACTGTCCGAGCTTGTGATAACGATGCTTTTATCCGAGCTTGCCGCCGCATCCATTTCCGATGCCTCAATACCGATCTTCTTTTCGCTTATTCCCATTACCCTTCTGGTCGCCTTCGAGGTATTTATTTCTTTTTTATCGATCAAAAGCCGAAAAATCAAAAAAATAATAAGCGGCAGTCCCAGCATCGTGATAAGCAAAGGCAAGCTCTGTAAGAGCGAAATGGCAAAAGTGAGAATGAGTCTTGATGAGCTGCTTTCGCAGCTGAGGCTAAAGGATATATCTGACGTGAACGACGTCGAATACGCGATACTTGAGGAAAACGGACAGATATCGGTGATCCCAAAAATGCACGCACGAAATGCAACGCTTGGCGATCTTGATGTGGTACAGCCCGAAAAAGGTATAGTTCATACGATCGTTGCCGACGGACAGATCAGCCAATTCAATCTACGCCTGACAGGGCATGATGAGACGTGGCTGCATGGGTTTCTGAAAAAACGCGGGTGCAAGCTGTCAGAAGTTTTTCTGCTGTCTGTCGATGACGCCGGAAATATTAACCTTATTAAGAACGGAGAAGTAAAATGAGATCGGTGATTATTCCAACGGTGCTGATCATTTTCGCACTGACTTTTACTGTATGCACTGAAAGGAGTGCTGTGTCCTCGCTCGATGAGCTGATAGAGCTTACGGAATCATTGCCGGACACGCCGGACTCTGAGACCGAGGGACTGATCGATGAAATTGAAAGACTTTGGAAAAAGCATGAAAAGCTGTACATGACGGTAATGAAGAAAGATCAGATAAATATTTTTATGAAAGAATTATCGTCTGCAAGATCGGGATTGCTCACGGACGACGACGGCACTTACGTATCGTCAAAAAACTCTATGCTCATTACCCTGAAATATATTCGAAAATCGCAGGAATTATGTCTTTGGAATATGTTATAACAGCCCTCGCTTCAGCGAGACGAGGTGGGGCTGAAAGAAAAGTAACTACACGATAAGCCCCCTTCCGTCAGCCTACGGCTGCCACTTACCCCAATGGGTAAGGCTATTAACTCCGGGCAGCGAAGCGCATACACCAAAGCCTCTCCCCCAGGGCAGCGAATCGTCACTAATCAAGCCTCTCCCCCCGGGAGAGGTGTCGGCGGAGCCGACGGAGAGGGATAAAGCAGACAAAG
>JAFSAM010000042.1 GCA_017441005.1 Clostridia bacterium
CTCGAAAGCATAGGTATTACCCCAAATATGAACTCATAAAAGCCAAACAGCTCGGAGATCGTTGTGACCTCGGAGCTGTTTTCATCTGTATATAAAGAAAAATCCGACCATCTTTTCGATGATCGGATTTTCTCTTGTCCCTTACCGGCTTTCACCCATTGGTCAATTTTTGTCCCTTTGAGCGAAAACCCTTATGGTTCAAGGGTTTTTGGGCATATTTTTGATTTGGTAAGAACGGTGATGCACTCCGCATTTCACAGGATAAGTCTTGCGAAAAGAAAAACTATTATATGTATAATCCCGCCTTCGATAAGGCAGGACTCGACTGCAAGGACGACAAAGACAAACCTAACGGCTGAGACTGCAGATAAAAACAGAACGCGAGCGCCAAGGCGCTCCCCCTACCATCCAATTTTATCCGGTACAGTAGGGGATGGGCTCGTTCCTCCCGCAAATACCAAAGGGGACTTTTTACCAAAAGTCCCCTTAAAAATCCCCAAATACTAAAAATGAGGGTACAAGCAGAAAAGTACGGATTGTTAACGTTGAAGTTGTCAATAAAAAGCACAAAAAAACACTCTGCCAACTATGTGACAGAGTGGAAATAACTTATGTTCATATCTTACTCTTCTTTTTGCGCGACAGTATGCAACAACTGTACTGTAGCAAGCGCATTTTCTTTTTTTGCCATTCTTTGCAATTTTTGATGACATTTAACGCACACTTGACCGCACCCCTCCACATAAAACCTACGAAGATCAATTGGGGTATCAACAGATATATCTGTAAGTGCGCCGCAGATCACACAACGCTCAAATTTTTCTGTTTTTGTGCCATTGTTCACGCTTGAAATCTCCTTTTTAAACCGCTGAGACAGTGCATATCTCAAAATGACGAAAGCTTATGAAAAGATTATTCGTTGCTGTTTGAATCCTCCGACGTGGGCTGAGAGCCCTCATCAGTATCAGTATCAGTGTCCGTATCTGCATTTGCCTCTGCACCCGGAACGTTTTGTAATTCATTCGATTGATCAGCATCACTCTCCGTGTCGGGAGAATCCGACGCGTCTGTATCGTCGGAGTCCGATACGTCTGTATTCTCAGACTGCGAGCTGTCGGGATCGGGCGTTGTACCGTCAGTCGGAGAGTTCGTGTTGTCTGTCGGCAGTTCACTGCCCTCAGTGTCGGTCCCCTCGTCATTTCCTTGACCTGTAACGGGCTTGGCTTTTCCGTTTATAATCAAATCAACATCTTCGCCGTGAGTAATATACAGCTTTTCCTGATCGCCGTTATCATTGTAGGAAGCATAATACGACGACGTACCCCAATGTGCAAGAAGATGCACTGTCGACGGGTCTGTGATCATAAGATCAAACGATACTGATGGGGTCTGTCCTCCCACCGCGTTCACGTCCTTGGCGATCTGCTGTGTATGATAGGTGTCGGGACAGTTGTCTGCCGTAACTACCACAAATCCCGTCTTTGCCGTACTGTTTACCGTATGAGTGATGGTTACCGTATAATACTTGCCAACCTCTAAACCGTTGATCAGAAAATTCTTGTTGTCGCTTGTAGTCACAGTCACAGCAGACCTTACACAGTTGTCTGCAGGCTGAATTTCGACCTTGGTTTCAAAGGTTGCAACCTTGATCACGTTAGTACCGGAGGTGATACCCTTTGAAAAATAGGCATAGGCGGAAAAAGCCATAGCGAAAAGACATATAACGATAACGACCGATGTCAGTGCGATCCGGGACAGCATTACTTTTTCTCGTATTTTCCCTTGCTTTGGCACGTGCAAATACTCGTTATAAAGCTCCTTCAAAACATCATCCTCCTTTCAAGAAATCGCATTTTCAGTGGTTATTTTTTTATTTGATCTGCCTTGACGGTTATACCGAGGTCCACGCTTGGAACGGTGTCTCCGCGATAGTTTGCAATATTTCCGATGTCTTTCGGCATACGAACGACTATAGCAATATACTTGGTCTCCCCGGGTGCAAGCTCGGCAGTATCTGTAGAGTAGTTGTGCAGCGGCAAATTTGCCACCTCCACAGCTTTTTCTCTGTTGGGCAGGCTGTTTTTCATATCAGCTTCACTGTCTGATATTGTGATACCGAACTTCAGATAGTTCTGCAGTTTGAAACTATCTCCGATCACGTTGGTCGCCTCGACAAAACCGTTGACGTTTACAGCCGTATAGAACTCAAACGGAACATCGCCGTTGTTATCTACCTTCAAATATACGATCTGAACGTAGCCGGGCTCGTACAGGGCATTTTCTTCAAAGATTTTGGTTTGGCTGTCGACCTCTTCCCAACTGCCGTCGGTCAGGCGGTGGGAAACCAAAAGGTCAAACTCCGCGACGTGGAAAATGTTGTTAAGCTCGGTAGAGGTATCTGAAAACCATGCCAATGAGGCACCCGTACCAAGAACACTCCAAACGATCAAAGCACATAAACTGAGGGCTAAGGCAATTTGTTTATAAAGGCCTTTTTTTGATTTTGACTTCACACCTTATTCCTCCTTTGCTTAGTGTTTTTCGGCGTTATTTTTATTCTCCTTATCCTTTTTTCGCCATAACAAAAGAATAATCATAGAGAGAGAACAAATCATAATGACAAACCACGTTTCAATGTGGGAGCTGTCGCCCGTCTGAGGCGGCTTCGGATCGCTTGGCTCTACGGGATATTCCTCGATCATAAATTCCCAGTCAAGATATCCGATCTTATTTTGATATTCGTTGTCAAGCTCGACGGGAACGTCGAGAGTAACGTCAAGATTGACCTTTCCGCCCGAATAGAGAGTGCCGAGGCACACCCAGTCCGTAAGTTGGGCTGTTTCATTGGCGGATGCATCGAACATATATGCCATATCATTGTCATCACTTTTTTGCACTCTTAGTCTGAGCTGTGAAAGAAAATCCACAGACTCCTCGTGAGCGCCGAGCGAACGAATAAATATTTTGACCTTTACTTTGTTGTCGGCATAATTATTTACGGTGATTTTTTGTGTAAGGGAATCACCGGGCATGACCCCTTTGAAATCAGGAAACAGATCGGTCAGTGAATGCTCTGTGCCGGGCTCAAACACGAAGCTTCCGGCATTTCCGCTATAGGACACCTTGCCGTCGGCGGCAAATGCCGTTATGCAGGACGGAACAAGCAACACGAAAGCGATCAGTAGGGCAATAAATCTCTTCATCTACACATTCTCCTTATTCCGCAGGCCAACCTGAGGCGGTATATGTGTTACCGTCGCTGATGGGATTGTTTTCACTCTGTACGGCTTGAGCCTTGACCGTGAGGGTCAACGTCTTGCCGAGATAGCTGTTATCTACCTTGGAGCCGACGATCTCTACGTGAGAGAACACGTCGGGGGTAGTTATGCCTGGCTCCACGATGCCGTTGTAGTAATACCAGCCGTCGTGAAGCACCCAATCTTGTTCATTGATATTGAGTTTAAAGCACTCGTCTGAGGAAAGCTCCGTCGACTCGATGCCATATACCATTTTTACACGCAGATAGAACGGATGCTCGCAAATATTCTCGATGCTGACTTTTTTTGAAACGACGTCACCGGGAACGATGTAGACGCCCTCTTCGGGGAATTCGGTTCCCTGATCTGTCATTTCGTGAATGATAAACTGAATACTGCCGGAGGTCACTACGTTGGTAGCCTTACCTACGGTCGAGTAATATGCGAGAGTAGCCTGTCCCATAAGAGTGACAAGCGCCGATATAATGGCAACAACAGCAATTTTTATTTTGACCTTGCCCAACATAACATCCTCCTTTTTTTGTAAGATTTGATTTAATTTACAGCAATCAAAAGACACAAACGCTTACGCGAGATAAAAGATAGGAGAGAAAAGAATCGGTGCTTCGCTGTGCGAAACATTTTTATAATCCGTGCCGCTGCGTAGGCACACCAAAACGAAACTTGCCAAGATTAGTGGACAGATAAAAGAGTGAAAAAATGGTTTGGAATGGCATAATTGATACCTGAATGCAGTCGTTCGGAATTGTAATAAAGCTCAATATACTCAACAATGGTTCTTGCTGCTTCTTGAAATGTGAAGTTGCTA
>JAFSAM010000043.1 GCA_017441005.1 Clostridia bacterium
AGCGGCACAATTTAAGCCTCCCCTTTGGGGGAGGTGTCAGCCATAGGCTGACGGAAGGGGGCTTGATGTATAGTTACTTATCTTTAAGCCCCACCCCGTCTCGGCTACACCGAGACACCCCTCCCAAAGAAGGGGCTTTGGTTTGCACAAATAAAAATGTTTGCGGATAGTGGTGGGCGATTATAGCGGTAACGCAAAAAGAAGACTTTTTGTTTGCAAAAAAAGTCTGTGCAGACCGTATAAGTTTGCACAGACCTTAGAGGGGGGCGAAACAACTTTGATAGCAAGTTTTCAAGAAAGCATAATCGGGCTAACGCCCTGTGTAGTTAGTCCGAAAGAAACAGACAAAGCGTTATTGACCTGTTGCATAACGTCGCTATCGAGGTGTCCCATTTTCTCCTTCAATCTTTTTTTATCTATTGTACGTATCTGCTCGAGCAGTATGACCGAGTCCTTTGCCAGACCGAACCTATCCGCGTACACGTCTATATGAGTGGGCATTTTCGACTTACTCATCTTACTTGTTATGGCGGCGGCGATGACCGTGGGACTGTACTTATTCCCCACGTCATTCTGTATAATAAGTACGGGACGGAGACCGCCCTGCTCACTGCCCACGACGGGGCTCAGATCCGCATAATAAATATCTCCTCGTTTAACCGTCAAGATAATTCACACTCCATTTTTTTGATTACGTCTTTAAAAATATTTTTGCCCTGAACCTTGGGGTGTTAATCACAAGGGTGCAAATAAAAACGGAATATTTTGAAATGTTGCCGTTCAACACAAGCAATTGAACGGCCGAAACAATATGCCGTACACTATCATAATATTACCGAATCGACAAAAGGTTTGTAAAAAAGCGTATGCCAAATTGCGACCCGAGACAAGACAAACACCTTAAAAGCAACACGATTATTTCAAGGAACAAACAAAACTCCGTTTTTATTATCATCTCCGTCAAAATAAATTATTATACGCACTACAGATGACGACAAAGTATTTTTCGTGTCTTGGTGTAGAATGCGTATACGTTAAAAAGCAAGAAAAAACGGAGGTTCAAAATGGAGGTCAACAAAAACGAAACTAAAAAAAGTTTCAAACAGCTTTTGGCGGGATACATAGGGAATTACATAGGAGACTTACCGAAAACGAGAAAAGAGATCATAGCGAAGCTGCCGACGATCCTGAAGCAGTTAGGACTTGCCTTGGGAAACACGGTGCTCGGACAGCTTTTCGGCTCGGCGGCACTTGCCTACTCGGCGATCCCCCTTGGCACGGCATACCTATGCTCGGTCAAAAAATATGTGGGCTTTGTGTATATCGGACTTGCCATATCGGCGGCAACCGAAAAAACGGGACTTGGGGTACCGCTTTTTCTCATTTACACTGCCCTGTTACTGGCGAGGGTGATCGTACATCGGCTGTTTAGTCGCGAGGATGACTTCGAGCTTTTCGGGGAGGGGGTGGGATATCGGCTCATCGAGGGAATCAGTGCGGCGATTATGATAAGCTTTTACAGGTTAGCCTCGTTCGGCTTTCTGTACTATGATCTGATAGGCGGCTTTTTCGAGATAGTGACAGTCCCCATCTGCATAATGCTGTACGACTATGCCTTTAACGAAAAATACAGGCAAAGCATCCGAAGAGAAGCGGGTATCACCGCGCTGTTTTGCGCTCTGCTCATCGCGCTGAAGGGGGTATACGTTTTCGGCTTTGCTGTATGTCTGCCTGTAACGGCAATAATAACCTTTTACGTCTCAAAAACGGCGGGCGTTCTTCGCGGCGGAATATACGGTCTTATTTGCGGTTTTGTTTGCAGTCCAGTTTTATCCCCCGTTTTTGCCATAATGGGTATGGTATCGGGTGCACTGTGGCGTGTCGGCACGGCTGCCGCCTTGACGGTATCGGGGGTTGTCGGCATAATATGCGGCGTGTATGTTGACGGCTGGAACAGCCTTCCCGCATTTGCGCCCGAATTTATGTTTGCCTGTATACTGTTTTTCCCGTTTGTGCAATTTGGATTACTGCCGAAGAATCGGGTGATCAACAAAAGCCTATCTTTGGATGATGAGGCTGAAATAACCGCAATGCTGGCGGAAAAACGGCAAAAGGACACCGAAAAACGTTTCAATGAGCTGTCGGAGGCATTTGCGGGGCTGTCGAAGGTATTTTATACTCTTAGCGACAGAACGACCCGCCCGCGGCTGATAGATGCGGGCGAAATATGCGACAGCGTATGTGATCACTACTGCCCGAGGTGCTTTTTTAAGGCGCAGTGCTGGGAGCGCGAATACTCGGCGACGTCTTCCGTCTTTTCAAAAATATCAAAGACCCTGTGCGAAAAGGGGTACGTCGATCTGTCGGCGGTCGAGGGATACATGAAGGAAAGATGCCGACACATGGAGGTTATGCTCGACAGAATAAATGACCGACACGCAAGACTGCTCGAAGCTTTGATCAAGCAAAATAAGACCGAGATCTTTGCCATGGATTACGAGTCGGTGGCACACCTGCTTTCTGAGGCGGTAAAGACCAACTGCGAGGAATTTTTGCCGCGTGATGCGATACGGAAAAAGCTGGCGGAAGCCATGAAATACATGAAATTTCCGGCAAGGAACGTGTGTGTTTACGGAAAACGCAGACTCACCGTCGTGGCAAACGGAATCGATATGGTGAGTATGAAGCTGCCGGCGGATGAGATAAAGCGTTGCTTTGAAAATATCTGTGAGATGCCGATGGGTCAGCCGTCGTTCGAGGTCGAGGGCGATTACGTGACAATGACCATCGAGTCGGAAAAGCGGATAGGCATAGAATGCGCGGCTTCCTCGGAGACAAAAGAAAACGAAAGGCTGTGCGGCGACCTTGTCTGTATGTTTGAAAATGACAACGGTTACTTCTACTCGCTCATAAGCGACGGTATGGGAAGCGGCAGAGAGGCGGCGCTGACCTCTCGGCTTTGCGGAGTGTTTCTAAAGAAAATGCTTGTGGCGGGCAACGGCAAGCCCGTTGCGCTCGAGATGCTGAACAACTTTATCAGAAGCAAAAATACAGAGTGTTTTTCCACGGTCGATCTGCTCGAGATCGATATGCTTACGGGCAAAGCGAGCTTTGTAAAAAGCGGAGCTGTCGCCTCCTTCATTATGAGGGGGGATAAAATATTCCGTATAGCGTCAAACACTATGCCCATCGGAATTACAAAGGAGATCAACGCCGAGGAGGTCAAGTTTGACCTTGCAATAGGAGATGTGATCGTAATGGTGAGTGACGGAGTCGGTCAGTCGACCGAGGATACTGTAAGGGTGAGCAACCTTCTTACCTATTCGTGGGAGGACGATCTGCAGAAAATGGCGGACAAGATCAAGGAGAGCGCAAAGGAAAGCAGCGGCAGAAGCGACGATATAAGCGTGGGGGTGATAAAAATAACGGCGGCTTGATTGGTTGGACAGGGGATGTTTTTTCAGCTATGTCTTTAAATAGGAAAAAGGAGTATACGGTTTTTCCCGTATACTCCTTTTGATGTTCTGTCAGTCTTTATAAATATGGTCGGGCACAGTGTTGCAGAGTGCCATAGAACCGTCGTCATTGGGGTGGAGAGTGTCACCGCAGTCGTACTCCGCTTTCATTAGATCGGGATGCTCGCTGTCGGCCATGGTTTTGTCGAAGTCGATGAAGCCGTCGGCAACATCGTTATTTCTGATCCATCCGTTCACCTTGAGGCGTATATCCTCTTTGCCGAAGCCGTGATTGTTCAGATGAGCTGTAGGCAGGATGGTGCAAAGATAAATTTTTGCTCCGTAGTTGTGGGCAATATTGCAGCAGAGCTTGTAGCCCTCGATCATTTCCTCGGCGGTGGGAAGCTCGTCTAAGCCGCAAAAGAGGCTGTCGGGATGGGGATGGTAAATATCGTTTATGCCCTCAAGCATAATGACTTTATCGACTCCCTGCACTTGTTTTATCGACATTTCAAAGCGTTCGATCGCCGAAATGCCCTGATTTCTTCTTGGGAGCACGTTTCTGTAGTCGCGCAGTATCCTGTTTCCGCCGATCGCCTTGCGAACGACCGAGCGATTTGTGTAGCCTTCATCGTTTATACGGCGGACAAGAAAGTCGGGCCAGGGACGGGCGGTGATGGAGTCACCGAATGCCATAACGGAGTGGGTGTCGTCGTCGGACAGCACGTCGACTCCGCAGAAGAATGCGTATCCTTGGGTCTCTCTTCTCTTATAAAGGTCGACCTCCTCTGCATCGACAAAGTTGCCGCGGCCGAGCCAGCAGGGGGCGAGCTTATCTCCGGCAAATTTGGTGTATCCCGTTGCGATACGAGTGATATCTTTGAAATAATAGCTTACAACGTAATTTTTCTTGGGCTCGAGCACGAAATCGACCTCGTCGGTTACAAGCTCACAGCCCGCTTTGATAACGTTTCCGCATTTTTGAAGGGGAATGCGGACAAGCGTCTCGGGCTTGATCGAAGGACCTTTTCCCGTCCATTCGGCTATGGAAACGGCATCCAATTTTACGTCTTCTTTGCCGTACAAATTGGAAAATCTGATCCTGACCCTTTCGCCCTTGATGGGATTGTAGAACACGTTTCTGAAGGTAGTATCGTCAAAAAGGTTGCCGATCCCCTCGACAACGTAAGATGTGGGAACTCCCCACGAGGTCACCCATTTGCTCATAATTATTTTCTCCGGATTTATAGTTTTTTTATTACTCAAATTATATAACACCGCAGGATAAAATTCAATACCGCGTTTGATTTAAAATAAAATAAGTAAAAAAAACGGTGAAATCAATAAATAAAAGTCATAACCATCGGTCGATCCGTCGGCTTGCGTAGCAAGACGGGGGGGATAACGCACAGCCAAAAGCCTTCTCCGGTGGGTAGCGAAGCTTTACTACGCGGAAAGAATGATAGTCCGAAGCATAGGCGAGCACCAATGAGACCTCCACCTGACGGGGGAGGTGGCTCGGCAGTGCAGAAACAAGAAAAAAGCACCAATCTTTGCTGCCGAGACGGAGGGAGAGAAAAGCAATACGGTAATATGCATCTCTCATCCCGTCTTTTTGCTCCGCAAAAATCCACCCTTCCCTCAGGAAAGGGCTTGGGATTA